>NZ_JBEZBW010000071.1:0-43541 GCF_040647305.1 Saccharothrix sp. NPDC042600
TCTTGTTTGCAACCGGTAAAGCGTGGTTGCAAACAAGACCCAAGCGCGGTTGGGCTGCGCCCAGGCCGTACGGGGAACGAACCGAGGCCCTTCCTGTGGCTGATAGCCAATTGAAGAGCGCGCGCCTTCGGCGCGTGGAAGAGCTCGGCCCGCACCCCCTCCCCGAGGGTGCGGGCCGGGGCTGCTTGTCGGGTTACTGGCCGGCGGCGGCCAGTTCGGTGGCCACGGGGGCGGTGTCGGTTGTCGCGTCGAAGACGACCTCGCCGTCCACCCACACCTTGCGTGGCTTGAGGTCGTCGTCCCACCACACCAGGTCGGCTACCGCGCCCGGGGCCAGGCGGCCCAGGGTGGGTTCGCCGATGACGTCCGCCGGGACGATCGTGGCCGACGCCAGCGCGTCCGCCAGGTCCACGCCCACCGACACGATGTTGCGGACGGCCCGGTCCAGGGTCAGCGCGCTGCCGGCGATGGTGCCCTCCGGCGAGCGCGGCACGCCGTCTTCGGTCAGGACCACGTCCGCGCCGCCGAGCTGGTAGCGGCCCGGGGGCATGCCGGCCGCCGCGACCGCGTCGGTCACCAGGGCGACCCGCGGGCCGGCGGCGTTGAAGACCAGCCGGCACACGTCCGGGCCCACGTGGGCCAGGTCGGCGATCAGGCCCAGCGTGAAGCGGTCGTCCACCAGGGCCACGCCCGGCACGCCGGGTTCGCGGTGGCCGAGCGGGCGTTGGGCGTTGAACAGGTGCGTCACCATGCGCGCGCCCGCCGCGGCCGCCGCGCGGGTCTGCTCGCCGGTGGCGTCGCTGTGGCCGACGGCGACCAGGACGCCCGCCTCGGACAGCCGCCGCACGGCCTCCAGGCCGCCGGGCTGCTCCGGCGCGAGGGTCACCATGCGCAGGTGTCCGCGCAGGTCCTCGGCCAGCAGCAGGTCGATCTCGCCCGGTCCCGGCTCCACCATCAGCGCCGGGTCGTGCACGCCCGCGCGCTTGGGTGACAGGAACGGCCCCTCCAGGTGCACGCCGAGCGGCACCGCGCCGGCTCCCGGGGGCAGCGTGGCCGACGCCGCCACCACGGCGCGTGCCTGGCGCAACGCCTCGGCCACCGGGGCCGTGATCAGCGTGGGCACGAAGCGGGTCACGCCGGTCTGCGGGAAGGCCGCGGCGACGAGGCGCATGCCCTCGGCGTCGACCTCGGCGAAGTCGACGCCGACCGCCCCGTTGACCTGCACGTCCACCAGGCCCGGGGTGAGCAGCCCGTCGGCCAGCACCTCGGCGTCGGCGGGCGGTTCGCCCGTGACGACCTCGACCACCCGTCCCGCCCTGATGCGCACGCTGGCGGGACCGGTGATGGTGCGACCGAGCAGTGCTCGCGGAGCTGCGACAACCGTGTCCAAGGTCCCTCCTCAAATGGTCCAGACCATTATGGCCGGAAGCGGTGGGCGGCGTCACGTGTGGTTAGAAGATAACCGAATATACGTCCTAAAAGTTACTAAGTCTCGTGAAGCGGGTCCGCAAGCCGGTCCGTCACCCGTTGGCTCATACTTGGGGCCAGACATCCGAGGTCTACGGAGGTTCCGGCGTGGCGGTCACCGACGACGCGATCCTGCGCGTGAAGGAAATGATCACGTCCGGTGAGCTCAAGCCGGGCGACCGACTGCCGCGCGAGGCGGACCTCGCCGAGCGCCTGGGTCTGTCCCGGAACTCCCTGCGCGAGGCCGTGAAGGCGTTGTCCCTGGTCAGGGTCCTGGACGTGCGGCAGGGCGACGGGACGTACGTCTCCAGCCTGCGCGCGGACGACCTGCTCGGCGCGCTCTCGTTCGTCCTGGACCTGCACCGCGGCGAGGACTCGGTGCTGGAGGTGCTGCAAGTCCGGCGCATCCTCGAACCGGCCGCCGCCGCGATGGCCGCCCAACGGGTCGGACCGGAGGAGATCGCCTCCCTGCGCACGCTGTGCGACGCCGCCGAGCACGCGCGGTCGGTGGAGGAGCTGGTGGAGCACGACCTGGAGTTCCACCGGGCCATCGCCCAGTGCTCGGGCAACGCCTACCTGGCCCAACTGCTGGACACCCTGGCCGGGCCGACGGTGCGGGTGCGCATCTGGCGGGGCATCACGCAGGCCGGCGCGGTGGACCGCACAGTGGCGGAACACCGCGCCATCGTCGACGCCCTGGCGGCGCACCAGACCGAACTGGCCCGTTCGTGGTCCACGGTCCACGTGGCCGGTGTCGAGCAGTGGCTGTCCGACCTGGCCTGAGCGTCCCGGTCAGCCGAACGCGGCCCCGATGATCCGCAACGCGGTCGGGGACAGTTCGCCGCCCATGCGGAGGGTGTTGACCGAGTAGACCAGGGTGCGCGACCCGTCGAGGGTCCCGGCGACGCCGTTGTTGTAACCCGGTCGGTCACCGGTCTTGCCCCACACCACGCGGCCGTTGCCCAGGTCGATGCGGGTGATGCCGAGCGCGTGCGACGCGCCTTCGACCGGCACGGTCATCAGCTCGGCGCGGGCGCGGTCGGTCAGGAACGGGCCGCGCAGGAGGGCGTTGAGCACACGGTCCAGGTCGCGGGCGCTGGAGATGATCTCCGCCGCCGCCCACTGGAGGGTCGGGTTGACCTCGGTGACGTCCACGTACCCGTCCGCCGTCGCCTCGTAGCCGCGCGCGTGGACACCGCGGATCCGGGGGTCGGCGCCGGGCAGGTACGTGTCGTGCAGGCGCAACGGCCGCAGGACCAGCTCGCGGACCGCGTCCCCGTACGGGCGGCCGGTCGCCGCCTCGATCACGAGACCCGCCACCAGGTAGCCCATGTTCCCGTACTCCTGGCGCTCACCGGGCGCGAACCGCGGTCCCTCCGCCGCGCCCATGCGCACCAGCGCGACCGGGTCGAACGTGTCGTACCGGTGCTCGAAGAACCACGCCGGGTCCTTGTGCGGCAGCCCGTGGCCGGCGATGCCGTGCGTGTGGTTGAGCAGCTGCCGCACGGTGATCGGGTGCTTGAACGTGTCCGGCAACAGGCCCGGCAGGTAGTGCTGCACGGTCTGGTCCAGGTCGAGCGCCCCGCGCTCCTGGAGCTGGAGCGCCGCCGCCGCGGTGAACAGCTTGGTGATGCTGCCGACCCGGAACCGGCCGTCCGGGTGGACCGGCGCGGACGTGCCGATCCGCGCAACCCCGCCGCTGCCCCGCCACGACCCGGCCGAGCCCGACACCCGGACGAGCGCGCCGGAGGCGTCCGGACCGGGGCGCACGGCGGCGGCGAGCGCTTCGGGGTTGGGCGGCGGCACGGTCGCCGCCTGGGCCGGCACGGCGGTGAAAGCCAGTGCCGCCAGGGGGATCAGCAGGAGTTTTCGCATGGGGGAAGCCTGCCGCCGGGCCCGACCATGATCCATCCGGGAAGCCCCCGGTACCGCGGTGGGGATGTCCCTAGGCCAACCCGTAGACCGCGGTGGCGGTGGCGGTGAAGAGGTGGTCGCGTTCCGCCGGGCTCAGTTGCGCCGCCAGGTCCCGCGCCGCGTCCAGCACCTCGGCGTACGACGCCGCCAGCAGGCACACGGGCCAGTCGGAGCCGAACATCAGGCGCTCCGGACCGAAGGCGTCCAGGACGACCTCGAACCACGGCCGCAGGTCGGCGACCGTCCACGTCCGCCAGACCGCCTCGGTGACCAGCCCGGACACCTTGCACGTCACGTTCTCGTGGGCCGCGAGCGACCGGATGCCCTCCGCCCACCCGCCGAACGACCCGCCACCGGCGACGGGTGGCTTGGCGCAGTGGTCCAGCACGAACCCCAGGTCGGGCAGGGCCGCCGCCGTCCGCCGGGCCGCGGGGAGCTGGTGCGGCCGGATCAGCAGGTCGTGCACCAGGCCGCGCCGGCCCAGCTCGGTCAGGCCGCGACGCACGTCCGCCCGGCACAGCCACTCCGGGTCCGGCTCGTCCTGGACCTGGTGCCGGACACCGCGCAGCCACCCGCCGCCGACCCCGCCCGCCAGCGCGTCCAGCTCGTCCCCGACGGCCGGGGAGGTCAGGTCGGTCCACCCGACGACCGCGCCGACGACCTCGTGCTCCTCGGCCAACGCCAGGAGCTCGGGCGTCTCCTCCGCCACGGGCACCGTCTGCACCAGCACGGTCCGCGTCACCTCGGGAGCGACCGCCGCCAGGTCCGCCACCCCGAACGACCGCCGGATCGCGCCCATCGGCGGGTCGGTGATCCAGTCCTGGTCGCGCACGGACAGGTCCCACACGTGGTGGTGGGCGTCCACGATCACAGCAGGCCCTCCGAGCGCAGGTCGTCCCACAGGTCGTCCGGGACCGGCGCGTGCGCCGCGTTGGCCCGCACCTCCTCCGCCGACCGCGCCCCCACCAGCACCGACACGACCGCCGGGTGCCGGAACGGGAACGCCAGCGCCGCCCGCGGCAGGGTCACGCCGTGCCGCGCGCACACCCCGGCGATCCGCCGGGCCCGCCGGACCAGCTCGTCCGGCGCGGTCGCGTAGTCGTAGGTCGCGTCGTCGGGGACCTCCGGCCGGGCCAGCACCCCGGAGTTGAACACGCCCGCCGCGACCACCGCGACACCGCGCTCCACGCACAGGTCCAGGAAACCCGCCGACGACTGGTCCAGCAGCGTGTACCGCCCGGCCAGCAGCACCACGTCCACCCCGGTCTCCCGGACGAACCACTCGGCCGTCTCCCAGTGGTTCAGCCCGACCCCGACCGCGCGCACGACGCCCTGGTCGCGCAGCGCCGCCAGCGCCGGGAACGCCTCCCGCGCCGCCTGCTCGGTGAACTCGGGCCGCAGGTCCACGTCGTGCAGCAGCACGACATCGACCCGTTCCAGCCCCATCCGGTCCACAGAGGACTCCAGCGAGCGCCGCACGCCGTCGGCGCTGAAGTCCCACACCCGGCGGTGGGTCGCGGGCACGGCGAACCCGTTGGCCAGGTCGTCCCCGCCGCCCTCGACGGGTTCCAGCAGCCGCCCGACCTTGGTGGACACCACGTACTCGTCACGCGGCCGCACGGCCAGCGCCGCGCCCAGCCGCCGTTCCGACAGGCCCAACCCGTAGTGCGGGGCGGTGTCGAAGAAGCGGATGCCGGTCTCCCAGGCCGCGTCCACGGCCGCGAGGGCGTCCTCCGGGGACACCTCCGAGTACAGGTTGCCGATCGGCGCGGCGCCGAATCCGAAGCGGGACAACGAGATCACGGCAGCTCCGTCACTCCTGCACCTTGCCGGTGGCGAACCGGGTCACGACCAGCGCGAGGATGATCACCGCGCCGTAGGAGGCGTTGATGTAGAACCCGCTGACGCTGAGCAGCCGCAGGATGTTCTCCACCAACCCGAGCATCAGCACGCCGGACAACGCGCCGAACAGCGTGCCCCGGCCGCCCTGCAACGAGATCCCGCCGATCACGGCCGCCGCGAACACCTTGAAGATCATGCCGGACCCCTGCGTCACCGCCACCGTGCCCAGCCTCCCGGTCATCAGGATGCCCGCCACCGCCGCCAGCAAACCGCCGATGACCAGCACGGCCCACACCACCCGGTCCACCCGGATGCCCGCGGCCCGCGCGGCCTCCCTGTTGCCGCCCACCGCGTACAGCGACCGCCCCTGCCGCAGGTAGGTCAACGCGAAGATCCCGGCGGCGAACAGCAGGACGCACACCCACACCGCCGCCGGCAGCCCGAGCCACGTCGTCGCGCCCAGGTACAGGAACGACTCCGGCACGTCGAACAGGGTCTGCCCCTTGGTCAGCGCCTCCTGCAACCCGCGCAGCATGGTGAGCATCCCGAGCGTGACCATGAACCCGGACAGCCCCAGCTTGAGGACCAGGAACCCGTTGAGCCCGCCGACCGCCGCGCCCACCAGCAAGCACACCGGGATCGCCGTCCACGCGGGCAGCTCGACGCCCAGGCCGTTGGACGCCGCCGGGATGACCAGGGCGATCGCCAGCGCCGGCGCGATGCCGATGGTGGATTCCAGGGACAGGTCCATCTTGCCCGCGATGAGGATCAACGCCTGCCCGAGCACCAGCAACGACAGCTCGCTCTGCTGCTGGAGCACCGCCACCAGGTTGCCCGTGGTCGCGAAGACCGGGCTGACCAGCGCCCCGACCACGAACAGGACGACGATCGCGGGCACCAGCGCCAGGTCCTGGTAGCGGCCCAGGCGGAACTTCGGCGGGTCGGCCGCGGTGCTCGACGGCCGGGTGAGTGCTCCCGTCATGACATCCCTTCGATCGCCGCGATCAGCTCGCCGTCGCGCCAGCCCCGGTCGAACCCCGCCACCACGCGGCCGTGGAACAGCACCAGGACCCGGTCGCACACGCGGAGGTCGTCCAGCTCGTCGGACACCACCACCGCCGCCCGGCCCGCGCGGGCCTGCGCGTCCACCACGCCCAGCAAGGCCTCCTTGGACTTCACGTCCACGCCCGCGGTCGGGTTGATCAGCACCAGCACCGCCGGGTCGGCGGCCAGCGCCCGCGCCATGACGACCTTCTGCTGGTTGCCGCCGGACAGGTCGGACACCGGCTGGTCCGGCCCGGCCGCCTTGATGGCGTACTCCGCGATCGCCGCCCGGCCCGCCGAACGCAGCGCCGAGCGCCGCACGAACGACGACAGCACGGTCATCGACGCGTTCTCCGCGATGCCGAGGTCCGCCACCAGGCCCTGGTGGTGGCGGTCGCGGGGCACGCAGCCGATGCCCGCGCGCAGGGCCGCCGGCACGTCACCGCCGCGGACCCGCGCGCCCCCGACCGACACCGAACCGGCCGAGGGCGAGCGCAGCCCGTACACGGTCTCGGCCAGCTCGTGCTTGCCGCTGGACGCGCTGCCCGCCAGCCCGACGACCTCGCCCGCCGCCACGGTCAGCGAGACGTCGGTGAAGGCGTCGCCGGACAGCCCGGCGAGCTCCAGCACCGGTTCCGCCGACCGGGTCCGGTCCGCCCCGTCGGGGACGTCGAGCCCGCCCGCCTCGCCGGTCATGGCCTCGATCAGCTCCGCCTTGGCCAGCCCGGCCACCGGCGCGGTGAGGACGTGCCGGGCGTCGCGGTACACCGTGACCGTCCGGCACACCTCGTAGATCTCCTGGAGGTGGTGCGAGATGAACAGGAACGACACGCCGGCCGCGCGCAGCGCCCGCATCCGGTCGAACAGCCGCTCGATCGCCGGGCCGTCCAGCTGCGCGGTCGGTTCGTCGAGGACGATGAACCGCGCGCCGGTGGACAGCGCCCGCGCGATCTCCACCAGTTGCCGCTGCTCCACGGTCAGGTCGGCGACCCGGGCGTCCGGGTGCACCGCCACGTCGTACTGCTCCAGCAGGTCGGCGGCCCGGCGGCGCAGCGCCTTCCAGCGGACCAGCCGGCCCTGCCGGTTGAGGAACAGGTTCTCGGCCACGGACAGCTCGGGCACGGCGGTGGACTTCTGGTAGACGCACGCGACCCTCTCCCGCCACGCCGCGCGGTCGGCGACGCCCGGCGCGGCCACGCCGGAGAACCGCACCGACCCGGCGTCCGGGGCGCGCATCCCGGTCAGCACCGACACCAGCGTGGACTTGCCCGCGCCGTTGCGGCCGACCAGGGCGTGCGTGTCGCCCTCCGCGACGGAGATGTGCACGTCGTCCAAGGCCACCGTGCGGCCGAACCGCACGGTCACCCCGGTCGCCTCGACGGCGTTCACTTGCCGATCTGGTTGCCCCAGAAGGCCTTGTCGTCCACGTTGTCCTTGGTGATCAGCGGTGCGGGCAACTGGTCTTCGAGCCGGCCACCACCGACGTCCACGATCTCGCTGCCGTGGTCGGTCTTGCCGGGCTTGAACGTCTTGCCCTCGATCGCGGCCTTGGCGTAGAACAGCGCCCACTCCGCGTACAGGTCCGCCGGCTGCGACACGGTCGCGTCGATCTCGCCCTTGCGGATGGCTTCCAGCTCCTGCGGGATGCCGTCGTTGGACACGATGAACACGTGCTTCGGGTCGGTCGGCGGGACCAGCATGTTCTTCTGCCGCAGCACTTGCAGCGTCGGCGCGAGGAACACGCCGCCGGCCTGCATGTAGATGCCGTTGATGTCCGGGTGCTGGTTCAGGCGGGTCTGGAGGGCCGCGGACGCCTTGGTGCCCTCCCAGTCCGTCGGCTCCTCGAACACGGTGATGCCGGGGAAGTTCGCCTTCATGCACTGGGCGAACGCCTCGGACCGGTCGCGGCCGTTGACCGAGGACAGCGAGCCCTGGAACTCGACGACCTTGCCCTTGCCGCCCAGCTTCTCGCCGAGGAACCGGCACGCCTTCTCGCCGTAGGCCTTGTTGTCCGCCCGCACGACCATGTACGCCTTGCCCCGGTCGGGGCGGGTGTCCACGGTGACGACCGGGATCCCGGCCTTCTCCAGCCGGTCCAGGGTGGAGGCGATGGCCCCGGTGTCCTGCGGCGCCATCACGATCGCCTTGGCGCCCTGGCTCTGCAACGACTGCGCGTTGGCGACCAGGTTCTCCACCTTGTTCTGGGAGTTGGTCGGGGCCATCAGGTCGATGCCCAGCGCCTTCGCCTTCTCCGGCGTGTACTTGATGTAGGAGTTCCAGAAGTCGGAGTCGGCCCGCGGGTGGTCCACGCCGATCGGCCCGACGCCGGAGGCGGTGCCGCCGGTGGTGGCCGCGGTGCCGCAGGCCGCGGTGGTGAGCGCGAGGCACACCGCTGCGACGAGGATGCTGCGACGCTTCATCGTTCCCTCGATCTCAGGGGGGTGGTTTCCTAGGACTTCGGGCGCAACCGCAGCCCGTGCATGCCACCGTCGACGGCGAGGACGGTGCCCGCGGTCGAACCGGACAGCGGGCTCGCCAGGTAGGCGATCGCGCCCGCGACCTCGTCGGCCGAGACCAGGCGCCCGTGCGGCTGCCTGGCCTCCAGCGCGGCCCGCTCGGCGTCGGGGTCGGGCGCCGAGTCGAGCAGGCGGCCCACCCAGGGGGTGTCCGCCGTGCCGGGGGCCACCGCGTTGACGCGGACGGCCTCCCGCACGTGGTCCGCGGCCATCGCCAGGGTCAGCGCGTGCACCGCGCCCTTGGTGGCCGAGTAGAGCGCCCGCTGCGGCAGGCCGGCCCACGCGGCGATCGAGCCGGTGTTGACCACCGCCGCCGCGGGCGAGCGGCGCAGGTGCGGGAGGGCGGCGCGGGTGACCCGCACGATCCCGCCCACGTTGACCTCCCACACCCGCCGCCACTCGTCGTCGGGGTTGGCGGCGACGTCCCCCTGCGCGCCGATCCCCGCGTTGTTGACCACGACGTCCAGCCGCCCGAACCGGTCGACCACCGCCGCGACGGCCGCGCGCACGCTGTCGTCGTCGGACACGTCGGTCCGCAGGCCCACCAGCGGCTCGGGTACCCGCGGGTCCAGGTCCAGGCACGCCACCTGCGCGCCCCGGGAGGACAGCAGCCCGGCGGTGGCCAGGCCGATGCCCGACGCGCCGCCGGTGACGATCGCGACCAGCCCGGCGAAGTCGTTCACGACGCCTCCGTCCACACCGGACCGTCGGGGTAGCGGTAGGCGGCCAGGGTGTCGTCCTTGAGCCGCGCGGAGAACCCGGGCTCGGTGGGGGCGAGGTACCGGCCGCGGCGCACCACGGCGGGGTCGGTGAAGTGCTCGTGCAGGTGGTCCACCCACTCGACGACCCGGTCCTCCAGCGACCCGGACACCGCGACGTAGTCGAACAGGGACAGGTGCCGGACCAGCTCGCACAGCCCGACGCCGCCCGCGTGCGGGCACACCGGGACGCCGAACTTGCGCGCCAGCAACAGGATCGCGACGTTCTCGTTGACCCCGCCGACCCGGCACGCGTCGAGCTGCACCACGTCCACCGCGCGGGCTTGGAGCAGCTGCTTGAAGATCACCCGGTTCTGCACGTGCTCGCCGGTCGCCACCTTGATCGGCCCGAGCGCGGCGGCGATGGCCCGGTGCGCCAGGACGTCGTCCGGCGAGGTCGGCTCCTCGATCCAGTACGGGCCGAAGGGGGCCAGCTCGCGCATCCACCGCACGGCGGTGCCGACGTCCCAGCGCTGGTTGGCGTCCACGGCGATGCGCACGTCCGGCCCGACCACCTCGCGGGCGAGCTTCATCCGCCGCACGTCGTCGTCCAGGTCGCCGCCGACCTTGAGCTTGATCATGTCGAACCCGTCGGCGACGGCCTGGCGGGACAGGGCGGCGAGCTTGTCGTCGGAGTAGCCGAGCCAGCCCGGCGAGGTCGTGTAGGCCGGGTAGCCGGCGTCCTGGATGAACGCCGCCCGCCCGGCGCGGCCCGGTTCGGCGGCGCGCAGGATCTCCAGCGCCTCCGCCGGGGTGAGCGCGTCGGACAGGTACCGGAAGTCGACCAGGCCGACGACCTCCTCCGGCGTCAACGCCGACAGGAACCGCCACAGCGGCACGCCCGCGCGCCGCGCCGCCAGGTCCCACGCGGCGTTGACCACCGCGCCCAGCGCCATGTGCGCGACGCCCTTCTCCGGGCCGAGCCAGCGCAGCTGCGAGTCGCCGACCAGCTCGAAGTACAGCGCTCCGAGGTCCGCCGCGGTCTCGGGGACGGCCCGGCCGACCAGGTGGGGCGCCAGCGACCGGATCGCCGCGGCCTGCACGTCGTTGCCCCGCCCGATGGTGAACGCCAGGCCGTACCCGTCCGGGCCCTCGTCGGTGCGCAGCACCACGTAGGCGGCGGAGTAGTCGGGGTCGGGGTTCATCGCGTCGGAGCCGTCCAGCTCCCGCGAGGTGGGGAACCGGATGTCGTGGACGTCCAGGGCGACGACGCGGGCCATCACGCCTGCCCGAACGTCTGGCGCTGCGTGCCCAGCCCGTCGATGGACAGCTCGACCACGTCCCCGGCCCGCAGGTACGGCTTGGGCTCGGGCTGCCCGAGGGCGACGCCCGCGGGCGTGCCGGTGTTGACCAGGTCACCGGGTCGGAGGACGAGGAACCAGCTCAGGTAGCGGATCACCTCGGCCACCGGGAAGATCATGTGCTTGGTGGAGGAGTCCTGGCGCGTGGTGCCGTTGACCGACAGCCGCAGGGCCAGCGCCTGCGGGTCGGGGACGTCCGCGGCGGGGACCAGGAAGGGGCCCAGGGGGTTGAACGTCTCGCAGTTCTTGCCCTTGTCCCACTGCCCGCCGCGCTCGATCTGGAACTCCCGCTCGGACACGTCGTGCGACACGGTGTACCCGGCGACGCAGTCCAGCGCCTCCTCGGCGGTTTCCAGGTACCGGGCGGTGCGGCCGATGACGACGCCGAGCTCGACCTCCCAGTCCGTCTTGACCGAGTTGCGCGGCACCAGGACCTCGTCGTACGGGCCGACGATGGTGTCCGGGGTCTTGAGGAACACCACCGGTTCGGCCGGGATCGCCGCGCCGGTCTCCTCCGCGTGGTCGCGGTAGTTGAGGCCGATGCAGACGATCTTGCCGACGCCCGCGACGGGCGGTCCGACGCGCAGGCCGTCGGGGTCGAGCACGGGGAGCGTCCCGGCGGCCAGCGCGGCCCGTGCGCGGGCGATGCCGTCGGCGGCCAGGAACGGCCCGTCGACGTCGGCGGTCACCGGGCTCAGGTCGTACGTGGTCCCGTCCTCGGTCCGGACGGCGGGGCGTTCGGAGCCCGGCGCTCCGAGGCGCAGAAGCTGCACGGCTGGTCCTCCTCGACGGCACGAAATACATCGGATGTATATCCGGACAGAGACACTGCCGTCTAGAGCGTGACGCAGATTGCTCCGATGATTCGCCCGCTTGCCACCCTGCGCGACGATGTCCGCGCATTCCGTGTCCGACTGGAAGGTTCCGATGAGACACCACCTCGCGGTGTTGGCCTCGACCGCCGCACTGATCGCCTCGCTCGCCACCGCGGGCGTCGCCCACGCCGACGAGCCGCTCGCCGAACCGCTGTCGCCCGCGGCCGGGAAGACCGACCGGACCGGGTCCTCGGAACGCGTGGGCGCGGCCCTCGCGAAGGCGACCGGCACCGTCACGGCGTTCGTCGAGCTGACCGGGACGCCCGCCGCCGAGGCCTACGGCGCCGAGAAGCGGCGCGGCGGCGCGGACGCGCGGGCCGTCGACGCGGCCAAGCGGTCCCGGCAGCGCACCGACGACAAGGCCGCCCGCGTCGTGGACGCGTTGCGCGACAAGGACTCCGCCACCCGCGAGGTCGCCCGCACCGCCAACGCCGTGGCCGGCGTCGTGGTCAGCGCCGACGCCGCGAAGGTGCGCGAACTGGCCGCGTTGCCCGAGGTGCGGTCGCTGCGCCTGTCGGTGCCCAAGGTCGTGCAGAACGCCAGTTCCGTGCAGCTGACGAAGGCCGCGCAGGTGTGGCGGCAGACCGGCCGGTACGGCGAGGGCGTGCGGGTGGGCATCATCGACACCGGCATCGACTACACCCACGCCGACTTCGGCGGCCCCGGCACGCCCGAGGCGTACCGGGCCGTCGACCGGACCGCGCCGTGGACGCCGACCGCCAAGGTCGTCGGCGGCTACGACTTCGCGGGCGACGACTACGACGCCGGCGTGCCCGAGAAGGCCACGCCCACGCCCGACCCGAACCCGATGGACTGCCAGAGCCACGGCACGCACGTCGCGGGCACGGCCGGCGGGTTCGGCGAGAACGCCGACGGCTCGACGTTCACCGGCGACTACAGGACGTTGACCGACGAGCAGCTCGACGCCATGCGGATCGGCCCCGGCACCGCGCCCAAAGCGCTGCTGTACGCGCTCAAGGTGTTCGGCTGCGAGGGGTCCACCAGCCTCACCGCGCAGGCGCTGGACTGGGCGCTGGACCCCGACGGCGACGGCGACCCCGGCGACCACCTCGACGTGGTCAACATGTCCCTGGGCTCGGACTTCGGTGGCCAGGACGACCCGGACTCGCTGTTCGTGCGCAAGCTCGTCGAGCACGGCGTGCTGGTCGTGGCGTCGGCGGGCAACGGCGGCGACTTCTACGACGTCGGCGGCTCGCCCGCCAACACGCCGGAGGCGCTGGCCGTGGCCAACACGCGGGACGCGTTCGCGCTGCTGGACGGCGTGACCGCGGGCGGGACCGACCAGCCGGGCCAGTACAGCCAGAGCTACACCGGCTACGACGGCCTGGACCTGACCCGTCCGGTGGTCGCGGTCACGGCCGAGGGCAACGAGGACGGCTGCGACCCCATCGCCGAGGACCTCAAGGGCAAGTTCGTCTGGCTGGAGTGGGACGACAACGACACCACCCGCCGCTGCGGCTCGGCCGGGCGCACCACCAACGCCCAGGACGCCGGCGCGGACGGCGTGCTGCTGACGTCCACGCGGGACAACTTCCTGGCCGCCATCGCGGGCAACGCGGGCATCCCGGCGTTCCAGCTCACCGGCACGGCGACCGCGGCCGTCCGGCCCGCGCTGACCGCCGGCACGCTGGAGGTCCGGATGCGCGGCGCGTTGCGCAACTCGGTGCCGACCACGACGCCGAAGCTCGCCGACACCATCACGCCGTCGTCCTCGCGCGGGTCGCGCGGCGCGGTGGCCGCGAAGCCGGACGTGGCCGCGCCCGGCGACACGATCGTGTCCGCGAACGTCGGCACCGGGAACGGCGCGGTGAGCAAGGGCGGCACGTCGATGGCCGCGCCGCACGTCGCCGGGATCGGCGCGCTGGTGCGGGAGGCGCACCCGGACTGGACCGTCGAAGAGGTCAAGGCCGCCGTCGTGAACACCGCCGGCAACGACGTGAAGTCCGGTGACGACAACACCACCGGCCTGACCGAGGCCCCGATGCGGGTCGGCGCGGGCCGGGTGGACGCGGCGTCGGCGGTGGGCGTGGACCTGCTCGCGATGGTCGCCGACAACCCCGGTTCGGTGGGTGTCTCGTTCGGCCCGGTCGAGGTCGCGCGGTCGGTGTGGCGGACCAAGACGGTGAACATCGTCAACAAGGGCACCGAGCGGCGCACGGTCACCGCGACCTACCAGGAGGCCACGGCCGTCCCGGGCGTGGAGTACGAGGTCTGGCCGCGCTCGGTGTCGGTGGCGCCGGGCAAGACGGCCCAAGTGCGGGTGTCGCTGCGGGCGGAGCCCGAGCAGCTCCGCAAGGTCGCGGACCCGACGGTGGCCAAGCAGCAGGTCGGCGTGGCCCGGCAGTTCCTGGCCGAGGCGTCCGGGCGGCTGGTGCTGGCCTCCGGCGCGACGACGCTGCGGGTGCCGGTGTACGCCGCGCCCAAGCCGGCGGCGGACATCTCGGCGGGCGGGGTGAGCTTCCGCGGCGACGTGGCGTCCGTGCGGCTGCGGGGGCGGGAGCTGGCGCAGGGCGAGGGCGACCAGGCGTACCGGTCGCTGATCAGCGCGTTCGAGTTGCAGGGTTCGTCCGAGCGGCTGCCCGACTGCACCGACGAGGTGAAGACGGGGTGCGCGGTCAACGAGTCGGCCAAGGGCGGCGACCTGCGCTACGTCGGCGCGGCCTCCACCGCGCCGGTGGACAGGTCCGAAGGCGCGTTGCTGGCGTTCGGCATCGTGACGTGGGAGAACTGGGTCACGTTGGGGGCGGGCAACTCCCCCGAGATCCGGATCGACACCGACGGCGACGGGGCGCACGACTTCCGCGTGCACGCGGCGAAGCCGACCGACGCCAACGGCAACGTGACGGCGGACGTGTGGCTGGCGCGGACCGTGCGGGTGGCCGACGACGAGGTGGTCGACGAGCAGCCGCTGAACGCGCTGCACGGCGAGGTGGACACGAACCTGATGGACAGCAACGTGGTCGTGCTGCCGGTGGCGTTGAAGGCGCTGGGCATCGACCCGGCGGGGGCGTCGTTCCGGCTGTCGTACACGGCGGGCACGACCGGCCAGTACGTGGCGGCGGGCAGCGAGGAGGGTTTCGTGGACCGCATCGGCACGCCGATGTCGTTCGACCCGCTCAAGCCGGGCCTGTCCGTGCGGCAGGGGACGACGCCGGCGCTGTCGTTCGTGGCCCGATCCGGCGCGCGGCTGGAGGTGCACCGTGACGCCGCGGCTCTGGCGGCGGACGGCGCCGAGAACCTCTTGCTCCTGCACCACCACAACACCACGGAGGAACGGGCCCAGGTCGTGAAGATGCGCGGCTGATCACTTGCCGCTACGGCCCGGCACAACCCGTCTGGGTGGTGCCGGGCCGTCGGTGCGTTCGACCATACTCGGGCGAATGGGCTTCGTGGTCGGCTTGGACGCGGGCGGCACCTCGACGAGAGCGCTGGTGCTGGACCTGGACGGCACCCGCCTGGGCGCGGGTGTGGCGGGTGGCGCCAACCCCAATTCCCACCCGCCGGAGCTGGCGGCGGCGCACATCGCGCAGGCCTTGGTCGCGGCGCTGGACGGGTTGGACGCGGCGAAGGTCCAGTCCGGGGTGCTCGGGATGGCGGGGTCGAGCAAGGTGCTCAGCGACCCGTCGGTGACGGCCCTGTTCGAGGCCGCGTGGACCGGTGCGGGGCTGCGCTGCCCGATGCGCGTGATCACCGACTGCGAGGCGGCCTTCGCCACCGGTTCGTCGGCGCCGAACGGCACGGTCCTGGTGGCCGGGACGGGTTCGATCGCGGCGCGCATCACCGACCACCGCCTGGCCGGGACCGTCGGCGGCTACGGCTGGCTGCTGGGCGACGAGGGTTCGGCGTTCTGGCTGGGCCGGGAGGCGGTCCGGGCGACGTTGCGCGCCCTGGAGTCCGACGCTCCGCTGGACCCGCTGGCCGAGGCCGTGCTGACCATGGCGGACTTGCGCGTGACCGACTCAAGACGAGACGTGTGGCGGCGCTTGATCACCAGGTCGAACCAGAACCCGCCCATCCACCTGTCCCACTACGCCCCTCTGGTGACGGCGCACTTCGAGGCGCCGTCGGCGAACCGGATCATCTCCGACGCGGTGGACGCGCTGGCGACCCTGGCGATGTCGTGCCGCGAGGAGGGCGAGGACACGCCGATCGTCCTGGTGGGCAGCCTGATCCACGCCCACCCGCTGGGCGCCCGCCTGCGGGCCGAACTGACGGCCCGCACGCGCGCGACGGTCCGCATCGCGACCGAGGGCGCGGCCGGCGCGGCCTGGCTGGCGGCGGTGGAGGTCCTGGGCGCCGCCGCCCCGCGCCCCTGCTGACGCCGGTCAGGCGGCTTCCCCGGGAACCCGCGGGTGCCGCAGCCCGGGGTGGTCCTTCGGGAGGGTGCGGCGCAGGAGCCACCAGCTCACCGCGATGCACACCGCCTGCAACGGCCAGGTCAGCGCCGCCCGCATGAACCCCAGCACGACGACCTGCCCGGCCAACCACAACGCCCCGAACACGACCACCCGCAGCACGTACTGGCCCACCCACGGCCACGACGCCACCCGGTACGCCCGCACCAGGTCCGGGTCGCGCCGCCACCGGAACCTCTGCCCCGTCACCAGCCCGACCACGACCCCCAGCAACGGCCACCGCACCACGATGCTCGCCGCCCACACCAGCGCGCTGGCCGCGTTCAAGAAGATCTGGAGCAGGAAGAAGTCCTCCGCTCGCCCCGTCTGCAAGGCGATGTACGCCGCCAGCACCACGAGCGCCACCGACACGACCACCGCCCGCGGTCGGTCGCCGCGCGCCACGCGGACCACCGCGATGAGCACCCCGCACAGCACGGCCGCCAGCGCCCCGACCTCGACGGACCGCCCCGCCAGCACCCACCCCAGGGCGAACGCCAGCGGCGGCAGGGAGGCGTCCACGGCGCCGCCCCGGCCGCCCAGCAACTGGCCCAGGGTCTCCTGACGGGTGTCGGTCATGCCTCCAGGGTGCCTTAGGGCAGCCTTACCCAGGTAACGGACCCGCATCGGAGCATTGACCCCGCATGACGCGCGTCACTACCGTGGCCCGAAATCGTCTGGAAAGTTAACAGACAGGAGAGCCGATGCGAGCCGGTAGCCCCCGACTGCTGCGCGAGATCAACGACCGCGCCGCGATCGAGGCCTTGCTGCGCAACGGGCCCCTCACGCGCTCGGAGCTGGAGGGCATCATCGGGCTCTCCAAGCCCGCCACCGCCCAGTTGCTGACCCGCCTGGAGACCGAGGGCACGGTCCTGCGCAACGGCCTGCGCGGCGGCGGTCGCGGACCCCGCGCCCAGCTCTGGACGGTCAACGGCGCGCTGGCCCACGTCGCCGCCATCGACCTCACCCCGGACACCGTGGACGTGGCGATCGCCGACATCTCCGGCACGCTGCTCACCGAGCACTCCGCGCCCATGCCCCGCACGGACGTGCTGGAGGCGTTCCACGGCGCGGTGACCAAGGCCGCGAACCAGGCCGGGCTCTCGCCCGAAGCGCTGCACCACGTCGTCGTCGGGTCACCCGGTGCGGTCGATCCGACCACCGGTCGGCTGAACTACGCGCCGCACATGCCCGGGTGGGAGGGCTTCGACATCCCGGGCACGCTCCAGGAGCTGCTCGGCACCAACGTCACCGTCGAGAACGACGTCAACCTGGTGGCGCTGGAGGAGATGATCGCCGGCCGCGCGAGCGGCGTGAAGGACTTCGTGCTGCTCTGGCCCGCCGACGCGGTCGGCGCGGCGGTCGTGGTCAACGGCGTGCTGCTGCGCGGCGCCACCGGCGGCGCGGGCGAGATCGACGCCATGCAGGTCCCCGACCACGCCACCGCCGAGACCGGCACGGACCGGACCGGCGGCCGCTACGGCGACCTGCTCGACAGCGCCGCCATCGTCAAGCTCGCCCGCGCGCACGGCGTGTCCGCGCGCACCGGGCACGCCGCCGTCCGCAAGGCCCTGAGCGAGGGCACGGCCGGCCGTGAGTTCCTGGTGGACCTCGCCCGCCGGATCGCGACCGGCGTGGCCAACGTGATCGCCGTGCTCGACCCCGAACTGGTGCTGCTCTCCGGCGACATCGCGCACGCGGGCGGCACGACGCTCGCCGACCTCGTCGCCGCCGAGCTGCGCACCCTGGTGGTGCCCCGCACCCCCGTCCAACTCGCCCTGGTGACCGGGAAACCGGTGCGTTCCGGCGCACTGCATTCCGCGCTGTCGGTCGTCAGGGAACAGGTGTTCGGCCTACCCGCCGCCACGACCGAACCCTTCCGCGGCCCGCGCCCGTAGCGGGCGGACCGCACAACGTCCCCGACCGCACGTTGAAGAAGGAGAGCACATGCGCAAGGTCCCCCGCGCAGCGTTGCTTTGCGTGGCCGCCGCGGTGTCCCTGACCGCCTGCGCCGCCGGTGCCGGCAAGTCCGACCAGGCCGGTGGCCCCGCCGCCGCGCCCGGCACGGACGACAAGTTCACCCTGACCGTCTGGAGCAACTACTCCGGGCGCGAGCAGGACGAGGTCACCAAGGCGTTGGAGAGCTTCAAGAAGAAGTACCCCAACGCCGAGATCAAGCACGAGGGCAGCCAGGACGACGACAAGATCACCGCGGGCATCCGCAGCGGCAACCCGCCGGACGTCGCGCTGTCGTTCACCACCGACAACATCGGGCAGTTCTGCTCGTCGGGCTCGTTCCAGGAGCTCAAGCCCTACGTCGAGCGCGACAAGGTGGACCTCTCGCAGATCCCCGACGCCGTGCGGTCCTACACCGAGTACAAGGGCAACCGGTGCGCGATGCCGATGCTCTCCGACGTCTACGGGCTGTACTACAACAAGGACATGCTCGCCGCGGCCGGCATCACCACGCCGCCCAAGACCACGGCCGAGCTGCTCGACTTCGCCAAGCGCACGACCAGGAAGGCCCCGGACGGCTCGATCGAGGTCGCGGGCTTCCTGCCCACGATGATGTTCTACAACAACCGCCCGCCGATCTGGGCGCCGAACTTCGGCGCGAAGTGGGCCGGCCCGGACGGCAAGTCCGCGCTGGCCACGCCCGAGTGGGCGGAGATGCTGAAGTTCCAGAAGGAACTGGTCGACTTCTACGGCTACGAGAACCTGGAGCGGTTCCGCGCGGGCCTGGGCCAGGAGTTCTCCGCGGACCACGCGTTCCACCAGCAGAAGATCGCCATGATGATCGACGGCGAGTACCGCACGGCGTTCCTCAAGGACCAGGCGCCGCAGGTCAAGTTCGGCACCGCGCCGTTCCCGACGATCAAGCCCGAGCTGTACGGGGCCGGCTTCACCGCGGGCACCATCATGGGCATCCCCAAGGGCGCGAAGAACCCCGGCGCCGCGTGGGAGCTGATCAAGCACATGTCGTTCGACACCGAGACGATCGTCACCCTGGCCAACGGGATCAAGAACATCCCGAGCACCAAGGCCGCGCTGGCCGACCCGCGGCTGGAGGTGGACGAGAACTTCAAGACGTTCATCGACCTGGCCACCAGCGGCAAGCTCCAGGGCAACCCGGTGACGCCGATCGGCGACGCGCACATCAAGGCCATCGGCGACTTCGCCACCTCCTGGCAGGCGGGCAAGGTGCCGGACCTGATGGCGGGGTTGGAGGAAGTCGACAAGCAGATCGACGACCAGATCGCCAAGAGCGGCAAGTAGCCATGACCGCCACGCTCGAACGCGTGGAGGAGGTCCGGACCGCCCCCGCGAAGGGGCGGTCCCGGGCCCGCGCGCGTCACCGGTGGACCGTCCTGGCCTTCCTGGCCCCCGCGATCCTGGGTTTCCTGCTGTTCTTCGGCTACCCGCTGGTCGCGACGGTCGGCTTCTCGTTCACCAAGTACGACCTGATCAACCCGCCCGAGTGGACCGGGCTGGAGAACTACTCGTACATGTTCGGGGACAAGCTGTTCCGGACCGCGGTCTACAACACGATGTGGTTCGTCGTGGTGCTGACCGTCGCGCGGGTGGTGTTCGCGCTGGGGGTCGCGTCGGTGATCGCCCGGCTGAAGTCGGGCGTGGGCCTGGTGCGGACGCTGTGCTACCTGCCCTCGCTCGCGCCGCCGGTCGCCGCGACCCTGGTGTTCTTCCTGGTCATGCGGCCCAACGACGGTCCGCTGGACACGCTGCTGGGCTGGTTCGGCGTCGAGGGGCCGCTGTGGTTCGCCGACCCGGCGTGGGCCAAGCCGGGCATCACGGCCGTGATGCTGTGGGTCTCCGGCGACCTGATGATCATCATCCTGGCCGCGATCCTGGACGTGCCGCAGGAGCAGTACGAGGCGGCCGAGCTGGACGGCGCGGGGCCGTTGCGGCGGTGGTGGCACATCACGCTGCCGTCCATCTCGCCGGTGCTGGTGTTCGGCGTCGTGAACTCGATCATCCTGGCGCTGCAGCTGTTCACGCAGGCGGTGGTGGCGGGGTCGGCGGCCAGCGGGTCGGCCGACGTCACCGGCAACACGAAGATCCTGGGCTTCCCGGAGAACTCGACGCTGACGTTCCCGGTGTGGCTCTACACGCAGGGCTTCCGGTACTTCGACATGGGTTACGCGGCGGCGATGGCGACCGTGCTGTTCGTCGTGTCGTTCGCGGCGACGGCGGCGCTGGTGCAGCGCATGCGCAAGGCCACCCACCAGGAAGAGGGAGGGGGAGGCGCATGACCGCCGTGCTCGACGCCCCGCCGCGGCGGCCGGCGAACTGGAAGGGCGCGTTGGACTGGGTCGCGGTGCACAGCCTCGGCCTGGCGCTGGGCCTGATGTTCGCGCTGCCCATCGTGTTCGTCTTCCTGACCGCCGTGATGTCGGACAACCAGGCGTTCACCAAGGACCTGTGGCCGCGCGAGTGGCACTGGGGCAACTTCCTGGAGGTCTTCGACAAGGCCCCGCTGCTGAAGTACCTGGGCAACAGCCTGCTGTACTCGCTGCTGGCGACCGCGGGGATGCTGCTGTCGTCGATCCCGGCGGCCTACGCGCTGGCCAAGCTGCGCTGGCGGGGCCGCGACGCGGTGTTCCTGCTGGTGGTGGGCGCGATGATGCTCCCGCCGCAGGTGGTCGCCGTGCCGCTGTACGACACGTGGTCGAGCCTGGGCCTGACCGGCACGCTGTGGCCGTTGATCGTGCCGTACTTCTTGTTCGACGCGTTCAGCATCTTCCTGCTGCGCCAGTTCATCCTGACGATCCCGCAGTCCTACGTGGACGCGGCGCGGGTGGACGGGTGCACGGAGTTCCAGGCGCTGCTGCGGATCATCGTGCCGATGGCGCGGCCGGGCATCGCCGCCACCGCCCTGTTCTGCTTCCTGTTCACGTGGAACGACTACTTCGGCCCGCTGCTCTACACCGGCGAGCGGCCGGACGAGTGGACCCTGTCGCTGGCGCTGTCGTCGTTCAAGGGCCTGCACCACGTGCAGTGGAACCTGGCGATGGCGGTGACGCTGCTGATCATGGTGCCCGCGGTGGTGCTGTTCGCCTTCGCCCAGCGCTCGTTCGTCAAGGGCATCACATTCACTGGAGTCAAAGGATGAAGCTCACCGTTGTGGGCGGCGGGTCGACGTACACGCCGGAACTGGTCGACGGCATCGCGGGACGCCGGACCAGCCTGGCCGTGGACGAGATCGTGCTCGTGGACCCGGACGCCGAGCGGTTGGCCGTCGTCGGCGCGTTCTCGCGGCGGCTGCTCGCGCACGCCGGGCACCCGGCGCGGGTCACCACCACGACCGACCTGGACCGGGGGGTCGAGGGCGCGTCGGCGGTGCTGCTGCAGCTGCGCGTCGGCGGGCAGGCGGCGCGGGCGCAGGACGAGACGTTCCCGCTGGTGTGCGACTGCGTGGGGCAGGAGACGACCGGCGCGGGCGGGCTGGCCAAGGCGCTGCGGACCGTGCCGGTGGTGCTGGACATCGCCGAGCGGGTGCGGGCGCTGGCCGGTGAGGACACGTGGATCGTCAACTTCACCAACCCGGTCGGGATCGTGACGCGGGCGTTGTTGCGGGCCGGCCACCGCGCGGTGGGCCTGTGCAACGTCGCCATCACGTTCCAGCGGTGGACGTCGGCGCTGCTGGGCGTGCGACCCGACGCGGTCACCCTCGGCCACGTCGGACTGAACCACCTGACCTGGGAACGGCAAGTCCTCGTAGACGGCGTCGATCGCCTACCGGAACTGCTGGAGCACCACGGGGAAGCGCTTGCCTCACACATCGGACTGCCCGCGTCGCTCATGCGCCGCATGGGCGTCGTCCCGTCCTACTACCTGAAGTACTTCTACGAGCACGACGACGTTGTCAGGAAGCAGAAGACCGACCCGCCGCGCGCGGAAGTAGTTGCCGGGGTGGAAAAGGAACTGCTCGGCCTCTACGGCGATGTCAACGTCGTCACCAAGCCGGATCAGCTTTCGCAGCGCGGCGGCGCGTACTACTCCGAGGCCGCGGTGGAGTTGGTGCACGCGCTGACCGGTGGAGCGGGTGCCGAGCGGCACGTGGTGAACGTGCGCAACGGCGGCACGCTGCCGTTCCTGCCGGACGACGCGGTGATCGAGGTGCCGGCCACGGTGACCGCGGACGGCGCGACGCCGCTGCCGGTGGACCCGGTCGAACCCGCGATCGCCGGCCTGGTCGCGCACGTCACCGCGTACGAGCAGCTGGCGCTGGAGGCCGCGGTGCACGGCGGGCGGGACCGGGTGGCCGACGCGCTGCTCGCGCACCCGCTGGTCGGGCAGCACGCGGTCGCGGACCGGTTGGCCGACGAGCTGGTGGCGCGCAACAGCGACTTCCTGCCGTGGGCGAAGGGGGCTTGATGGTCGACCGGGTGCTCGCCATCGACGGCGGCAACAGCAAGACCGCCGTGGCGCTGGTCGACGTGGAGGGGCGGGTCCTCGCGCAGGTGCGCGGGCCGGGGGCCTCGCCGCAGAACGTCGGCCTGCCGCGCAGCCTGGAGGTGTTCGGGGAGCTGGTCGCCGAGGCGGCCCGGCGCGCCGGGCTGCCCCCGACCGAGCGGGTCGCCACGCACACCGCCGCCTACCTCGCGGGCGCCGACCTGCCCCGGGAGGAGGAGGACCTGCGGACCGCCATCGAGGGGCTCGGGTGGTCGGACACGACCGTCGTCGGCAACGACACGTTCGCGCTGCTGCGGGCGGGCACGTCCGACGGCATCGGCGTGGCCGTGGTGTGCGGGGCGGGGATCAACTGCGTCGCCGTGGCGCGGGACGGCCGGACCCACCGGTTCCCCGCGCTGGGCCGGATCTCCGGGGACTGGGGCGGCGGCGGGCACATCGGCGGCGAGGCGCTGTGGCTGGCCGTGCGGGCGGAGGACGGGCGCGGCGAGCCGACCGCGCTGCTGCCCGCCGTGATCGCCCACTACGGGACGCGGACGGTGGCGGAGGCGGTCGCGCGGCTGCACTTCGGGGAGGTCGAGTTCGACCCGCACGCCCTGTGCCCGCTGTTGTTCGAGGTCGCGGCGGCGGGTGACGCGGTGGCCCGCGCGGTCGTGGACCGGCTGGTCGAGGAGGTCGCGCTGCTGGCGTCGGTGTCGCTGCGCCGGTTGGGGCTGCTGGCCGAGCCGGTGGACGTGGTGCTCGGCGGCGGCGTGCTGACCGGGACGAACGGCGTGGTCGTGGACGCGGTCCGCGACCGGCTGCGCGCCGTGGCCCCGTTGGCCGGGGTGCGGGTCGTGGACGTGCCCCCGGTGGTCGGCGCGGCCCTGCTCGGCCTGGACGCGCTGGGCGCCCCGCCGGGCGCGGAACTGCGGCTGCGCACGGCGTACGAGTCGCAGGTGCCCGTCGAGGTGACGGGCTAGCGGACCCCGGTGCGCGCGGGAGGTGTCAGGCGGCGGCCCTCCCCGCGCACCGGACCCACCCCCGCTGCCAGGGGGTTGATCGGCGGCGGCTCCTCCTGGCGGCGGGCCCCCACGGCGGTGTCATGCGCCCGACACCGTCGTGGGGATCTCGAACGACGACGTGCTCACCGGCACGCTGACCGTCAGTTCGGGAACGGTCACGGACGGCTCCGGCGCGGCCGTCGAGGCGGACGTGATCTCCGTTGCAGTCGGCTGTGTTCCGACCGTAGTCGTCGTGGTGGTCGCCTTCCGGCGCGCGGTGGTGGTGACCGACACCTCGACCCCTTCGAAGTCCATCGGCGGCCCGTCCCCGCCCGCCCGTTGCGTGGGCACGGGAGAGGTGCCGACGCGCTGCTCGCGCGGCGGTTCGGGCTCGGCCCGGGTGAGGGCGACAGCGGTCACGACGCCGGCCAGCACGGCCAGCGCGCCGAACGAGAGGACCGGGAAGGGCGGACGCGGCACGGACGGCAGGGTAGGCCCACCGACGTGACGAACCGCCCAATGCAGACACCGAGTCCCACCATCGAGTGACCCGGGGAGCGCGACCCGCCCAACCGACGCTGGCGTAGGTCGGACGCGCGGAGGCATCCTGTTCAGCGCGCGCGGATCACGGGGGTGCCCGCGTCGCAGCACCGAGGGAGGGGCGCTGGTGGACGGGATGGACAGCTTCGTCGCGTTGGGGGACAGCTTCACGGAGGGCATGGACGACCCGGGCCCGAACGGCACGTACATGGGGTGGGCGGACCGCCTGGCGGGTCTGCTGTCCCTGCAGCGGCCGGGGTTGCGGTACGCGAACTTCGCCGTGCGCGGCAAGATGCTGCAGGAGATCGTGGACGAGCAGATCCCGCTGGCGGTGTCGTTGAAGCCGAAGCTCGCGACGTTCTGCGGCGGCGGCAACGACATCCTGGTGCCGGGGTCCGACCCGGACGCGTTGGCGGAGGTCTACGAGATCGCGGTGGCGGACCTGCGGGCGGCCGGGGCGGAGGTCCTGATCTTCACGGGCTTCGACCCGAAGCACACGCCGTTCCTGCGCTCGCTGCGCGGCAAGATCGCGATCTACAACAGCCACCTGTGGTCGGTGGCCGAGCGCTACCACTGCCGAGTGGTGGACCTGTGGTCGATGACCGTCCTGCACGACCGGAGGGCGTGGAGCGAGGACCGCCTCCACCTGTCCACGGAGGGCCACCGCAGGGTCGCCCTGCGCGCGGCGGAAGTGCTCGGCTTCAAGCAGCCGGAGGACTGGAGCACGCCGTGGCCCCCGCTGGAGGACGAGGACTGGATGACCCAACGCCGCCACGACCTCAAGTGGGCCCGCGAACACGTGGTGCCGTGGATCGGCCGCCAACTGCGCGGGGAATCGATGGGCGACGGCGTGGCGCCCAAGCGCCCGGAACTGCTCCCGGTCTGCTCGGACTGACACGCACTCCGGAGGGCCTGGCGGAGTCGCTCCTGTTTTCGCTTTGCGCTTCCGAATCCACAACGCGCAGTTCAGGCAGCCGACGCGGCGAGGGAAGCCGGCGAGAAAAGGGCTGACCAGGCCGGCACTCTCCCCCGAATGCCGGCCCGGTCAGCGGTTCGGGTGGCTTCCCCCCTGGCATCCCCCTCCAAGAGCCACCCGTGCACGCTCATCCGCTTGTGCGTTGATCAGCGCGCGCGTCCAAGTTCCCACGACTTCGCATTGGCGAGCTAAACATCCGCTAAACCTCGGTGGTCAAGCCCCGGCCAACCCTTCAAGGGCCGTTCGGACCAACATGGCCCGCGGCGAGCCCAGCCGTTCGAACAACCGGAGGGACTCGGCCAGCTCCGCTTGGGCCGCGACCCGTTCCCCCCGCTTCGCCAGCACCTCGCCGAGCACCTGCCGCCCGAAGGCCTCCTCGAACTGCATGGAGCCGCCCCGCGCCAGCTCGACGCCCTGCCGCGCGTGCTCCTCCGCCTCGGCCGGCAGGCCCAGCTCGGCGTACATCTCGGCCAGGTTGTTCACGGCCAGCACGTACGCCCGCTCGTCGCCGTTGCGGTGGTGCACCTCCATGGCCTGGAACTGGTGCTGCGCCGCCGTCTCCAGCTGCCCGAGGCGTTGTTCCACCTGGGCCAGGTTGTTCAGCACGGTGGCCTCGCCCAGGGCGTCGCCGTCGCGGCGCGCCAGTTCCACGGCCTCCCGGTAGTAGGCCAGCGCCTCCTCCAACCGGCCCTCCGCGGACAGCGCGCCGGCCAGCTGGTCCAGCGTCATGACCAGGTACCTGGGCTCGCCGATCTCCTTCGCGATCCGGTACGCGCGCTCGGCGTCCGGCAGGGTCCCCCGCACCGCGCCCGCCCGCCAGTTGATCTTGAACATCGCGTTCAGGACCAGCATCTCGCCGCGCCGGTCGCCGCTGACCCGGGCCGCCGCCAACCCGAACTCCGCGATCCCGTGCCAGTCCCGGCTGACCACCCGGGCCACGCAGTACGTGTGCACGAGCCGGACGAGCTGCCAGACCTGTTGGTGCAGACCGGCTTCCGCGCCGGCGTGCACCAGGGCGATCAGGTTGGGCCACTCCTTGTCGTACCAGGACAGGGCTTGCGCCGCGGTCGCCGGGCGGGGCGCGGTCGGGTCGACCGACGCCAGGTCCAGCCCGTCACCGGACGGGCGGATCAGCCGACGGGCGTGGTCGCACGCCGCGAGGTAGTGGTCCATCAGCCGGCGCAACGCGGCCGTGCGCCGGCCGGCGTCCTGGTCGCCCAGCACCTCCCGGGCGTACAGGCGCACCAGGTCGTGCAGGACGAACCCGCCGCGCCACTGCTCGACCAGCAGGTGCGCGTCCGCGAGATCGGCTAATCGCGCCGCGGCCGTCCCGAGGTCCGTCCGGCAGAGGGCGGCGATGGCGTGCGGGCTGACCCACCGGCCGGGGACGAGTCCCGCGGCCCGAAACGTCTCCGCCAGTTCCGGCGGCAGGTTGCGGTAGGACACGGCGAGCGCCCGCGCCACGCCCACGCCGGTGTCCGCCAGGTCCAGCGCCCGCAGCCGCACGTCGTCGTCGGACAGTTGCGCCACCAGCGACTCGACCGTCCACTCGGGACTGAACACGAGCTTGGCGGCGGCGATCCGCAGCGCCAGCGGCAGGTTCCCGCACAGCTCCGCGAGCATCCGCATGGCCACGGGTTCCTGTTCGGACAACGGCTTGCCGACGACCTCGTCGACCAGCCGCACCGACTCGTCCTCCGACAGGGTGTCCAGCGTGAGCATCCGCGCCCCGTTGGACACCACCAGCGACTCCAGCCGCCGCCGGGACGTCACCAGCACCACCGACCCCGCGCCGGGCGGCAGCAGCAGCCGCACCTGCTCCGGGTCCCACGCGTCGTCCAGGACCACCAGCACCCGCCGCTTGGCCAGCACCGACCGGTACAGCCCCACCCGGTCGTCCAGGTCCCGCGGCACGCCGTCCGCGGGCACCCCCAGCGCCAGCAGGAACCGCCCCAGCACCTCGGCGGGCGCGACGGGCTCCCGGTCCGGCGCGAAGCCGTTCAGCGCGGCGAACAGCAGCCCGTCGGGGAACTGCTCGGCGCGCCGGTGGCCCCACGTGACGGCCAGCTCGCTCTTGCCGATGCCGGGCGCGCCGTTGACCACGGCGATGGTCGTCGCGCCGGTGTCGCGGCCGTCGCACAGCCGGTCCAGCCAGGCCAGCTCCTCGTCCCGCCCGATGAACCCGCTGGCCGCCGCCGGCAGCTGCGCCGGCACCACCACCCCCGGCCGGGGCGGCAGCGTCGCCGGCTCGGCCGGCCCGCCGGCCCGCAGCGCCGGGTCGTCCCGCAGCACCTGCTCGTGCAGCACGCGCAGCTCGGGGCCGGGGTCGATGCCCAGCTCGTCCACGACCCGGCGGTGGAAGCGCTGGTAGGCCTCCAACGCGTCGGCCCGCTGCCCCGACCGGTACAGGGCGCGCATGATCTGCCCGACGAACCGCTCCCGGAACGGGAACTCCCCCACCAACTGCCGCAGCTCGCCCACCAGCTCCAGGTGCCGCCCCAGTTCCAGCTCGGCCTCGATGCGCTCTTCCAGTGCGGCAAGCCGAAGCTCGTCGAGGTCGGTGGTGATCGGCTCGCCCGGCACGTCGGCCAGCACCGGCCCCCGCCACAGCCCCAGCGACTCGCGCAGCAGCTGCGCCCGGATCGCCGCCGGCTTGCCCCGCGCCCCGGCCACGAGCCGGCGCGCCCGGTGGAAGTCCAGCCGCCACGGGTCCACGGCGAGCTGGTAGCCCGGCGGGGTGGTCAGGATGCGCGCGGACCCGGCCGGGTCGGCCTGCTCCAGCATGCGCCGCAGCCGGGACACGTACCCGTGCACGATGGTCCGGGCCGTGGCGGGCGGCTCGTCCTCCCACAGGCAGTCCACGATCTCGTCGATGGGGACGACCCGGTTGGCCTCCAGCACCAGCATCGCGAGCAGCCCCCGCATGCCCTTGCGGCCGATGACGAGCTGCCGGCCGTCCGCGAGCACCTGCAAGGGCCCGAGGACACCGAACTCCAGCCCGCTCCTGCTCCGGTCAGCCATGCCCCTCCCCCGCCTCCAGCTACTGCCCAGTCACTCACATCAGGTGCGCCGGGCGGCGTGTTGGATACCTGTCAGTAGATGTTGTTTGCTCAACTAGTCGCCGCTCCCATGACCGGACGACCCCGCGACGGCTAGGGTTTTGACCCCGGACGACGCAGGTGCAGGAGGGCAAGTTGCCGCGCGAGCCGATGAGCGTGGTCGACCGTGGCGCCGCCTGCTTGCTGGGCGGCGCCCTGGGTGATGCGCTGGGCGCGCCCGTCCAGTACCTCGGGTGGACGGACATCCAACGAGACCACGGGCCCGAGGGTGTTCTGGAACCGCCGCGTCCCGCTCTGGTGACCGACGACACGCAGCTCACGCTGTTCACCGCGGACGGCTACCTGCGGGCGTGGGTGCGCGGGCACACCACCGGCGAGTGGGAGCCGGTGGAGGTGGTGTGGCAGAGCTACCGGCGCTGGCTGACCACCCAGCAGGTGGCCGCGCCGGAGCCGGGCGCGACCGGGTTGGTGGGCGACGAGCGGCTGTACTCCAGCCGGTCGCCGGGCCTGACGTGCCTGCGCGCGCTGGCCGCCGACAGCCCGCCGACGCCCGAGGAGCCGCACAACGAGTCCTCCGGGTGCAACGGCGTGACCCGGACCGCGCCGGCGGGCTTCGCGCCGACCGCCGAGATCGCCTACGACCTGGGCTGCCGGTTCGCGGCGCTGACCCACGGCGGCACCGGCGGCTGGGTGGCGGGTGGCGCGTTCGCGTTGCTGATCCACCTGTTGGCGGTGAAGGCGCGGCCGTTGCGGGAGGCGGTGGACCAGGTCATCGGGCGGGTGCTGCGCGACGACCCGTACACGGCGAACACGTTGAACCGGGCCGTGCTGTTCGCCGACGAGCACCGGGCGCTGGGCTTCGAGTCGGTGCGGGTGGACCGGTTGGGCAGCGGGTGGACCGGGCCGGAGGCGCTGGCCATCGCCGTGCACACGGTGCTGGTGTACCCGCGGCGGTCGGAGTTCGTGGACGCGCTGCGGGCGGCGGCGAACCACTCGGGCGGCAGCGACGCGACGGCGGCGTTGACCGGCAACATCCTGGGCGCGCTGCACGGGACGGCGGCGTTGCCGAGGGATTGGCTGGCGGGCTTGGAGCTGGTGGACCTGCTGACGCGCCTGGGCTCCGACCTGGGCCACTCGGTGGTGGGCGCGGACTTCGACCACTCGCGCTACGTGTGAGTTACCGCCGGCTCCGGCCACCCGCTCCCGAATGCGGGTGACCGAAGCCGACCCTCCGCGCGATCGAACGCCGGGGCACGCCCCGAGCGCGAAACCCGGCTGACCTGCGCGGAGAAGGGAAAACCCGTGCCGGAGACCGTAGCAGAGCGCGTGCGCGCCATCACGCCCGGCCCACCTCCTTAACGTCGTGAAGGAGTAGGGCACCATCGTTCGCCGTGGGTCTGGGACGGGACGCGATCGTGCGCGCGGCACTGGCACTGCTCAACGAGGTCGGCTTGGAAGGCCTGACCCTGCGCCGCCTGGCCGACGAGCTGGACGTCCAGGCCCCGGCGCTCTACTGGCACGTGAAGAACAAGGCCGAGCTGCTGGACGGCATGGCGGCGACGATCATCGAGGACGCGCTGCGCGACGTGGAGGCGCCCAGGCGCGGCGAGTCGTGGGTGGACTGGACCGCCGACTGCGCCCACCGCCTGCGCGACACGGTGCTGGCGTACCGGGACGGCCCCCGGGTCCTGTCCGGCACCTACCTGACCCACACCACCGGCCGCCCGCTGGAACTGACCCTGCGGACGCTGTGCGACGCGGGTTTCCCACCGCGCGACGCGGCCCGCGGCATCAGCACGGTGTGGGCGTACGTGCAGGGCTTCACCATCGAGGAACAGTCCCTCCCTCCCCGCGACCCGGACGCCACCCGCCACCCGTTGGCCGCACACGCCGTGGCGGAACTGACCAAAGAAGCCGACGACCGCTTCGAACACGGCCTGCGCCTACTCCTGTCGGGCCTACGCCTATCCCGCTTCGGCAACTGAGCATGCCCCCTCGCACACCCGAGGCCACCCCACCGCGCAGACCGTCTCCCGCCAACGGCGCCGGTCGCAGCCCGCACCCGCGAACAGCCAGCGACCATGCCCGCGCCCACGCGCACTCAGCCCACCTCACCGCCCAACGACAGCCGACCGGACACCCCGACCCCAGACACCCCGACCCCGGACACCCCGACCCCGGACACCCCGACCCCGAACACCCCGACCACAGCCACCCCGACCGCCCGCGCAAACCCTCCCCGCTCACACCCCAGCCCGGTTCCCGACTCCCCCGACCCGGCATCTGACCATGCCCGCAGGCGTACGCGCCCTCACCGCGCTGCTCATCACCCTCGACGGCCGCCCCGACACCACCAACCTGGGCGACCTCGCCATCCAAGCCGTCCGAACCGCCCCGCGCGACGACCCCGCCGCACTCGCCGAACTGGCCGAGGTCGCGGGCTGGATCCTGTTCGAGGAAGAACGCCAAGCCGAAGCCCACGCCCACAACACGCTCGCCCTGACTCTTTCACGCCACTCAAACATCCACGAGACTGAAATACTTACTTTGCTGAACAGTACTTTTCAGCGGTTGCGGGTGGGAGAGCTGAAAGAAGCGCTGGGACTGGCGGAGCTGGGGCTGGAGCGGACCCGATCGCCGAAAGTGAGAGCGATGTTCGCGTTGCGCCAAGCGCGAGTCTTCTCGCGCATGAAAGACGAGCGTGCCGCGTTCCAAGCACTCGCCCGAGCCCAGCAAGTACTCGAAGACGACCCCACCGCCCCGCCCTGGGCCTGGTGGATCGACGAGACCGAGCTCAACGGGCACCGCGCCGCCGTCCTGGCCAACCTCGGGCACCTCGAAGAAGCCGCCCTCCTCTTCCCGCCCGACGACGGCCTGCGCTTCCGCGAAGTCCTGCAAGCCATGCGCTACCGGACCCTGGACGCCCTGGGCGAGTGGCACCGGGAACCGCCCACCTTCACCAGTCCGCGAGCCCGTCACACGGCTACCGGCATCCCCGGAGTCCGGCACACGCGTTCCGACGCATCCACCGCATAAACCTCACACCCCTCCTGCGCGGCCGCCCACGGAATGCCGTCCAACCCCATCGCAAAGGCGGCAGTAGCAGTCGCATCGGCGACGGTCAGCGTCGGCGCGTAAATGGTCACGCTCAACAAATCCGTCACCGGCCGACCGGTGCGCCCATCGACAATGTGATCGCCGCGCTCATACCGGCCCGACGTCGCCACGGCACCCGACTCGACCTCCAGGACCGTGCACAACCGATCGGCAGCCAACGGGTGGCGCACACCGACGCGCCAAGGCGCACCAGGACGACCACCGACCACGACGTCACCCCCGGCGTTCACCACGAACCGGTCCGCCTCCAGCAGGTCGGCGGCCCCCTGCACGGCCCAGCCCTTCACCACCGCGCACGGGTCCAGCCCGCGGCCGGGAAGCCGCACGTCGAACGCGCCCCCGGTCGCCACCCGGTAGTGCTCGCACAAAGCGAGCACGTGCGCCAGGTCCGCACTCACCTCGGCTTCCGCCACCTCGGCGCGCCCCAGCCGGGACACCTCGCTCCCGGGCTTGAACGGGCTGAACCGCTCGTCCACCTCCCGCAACCACGCGAACGCCCGGTCCACCCCGTCCGCCGCGCCCTCCACCCGCACGGACACCGGCAGGCCCATCACGTGCTCGACGCGTCGCACGGCCTCAGTCCTTCGCGTCGATCGCGGCCTGCAACGACCGCACGTACGCCTCGCTGGTCGTCGTCGCCCCCGACACGGTGTCCACCTCGGCGCTCTGCGCGGACAGGGTCTCCTCGATCAGCACGGGCACCGCCTGCCGGGTCGGCGCGCTGCTCGGCTGCTTGAGCATCTTCACGGCGGTGATCCGGTCGCCTTCGAAGGTGACCTGCACCTGCACGTCACCGTGGCTCGTCCGCACCAGCGACCCGGACACGGTCTGACCGCGCGGCGGGGCGGCCTCCTCGACGGCGACGGTCTCCGGGGCCGCCTCGTAACGCCACAGCGGGACCAGACCGGCGGCGGTCAGCACCAGGACCGGAACGGCTCTCTTCACGACTCGACTCCCCTCAACTCGCCAGGCTGAAGCGCTCGGCGTGGACCTGCGGTTTCGGCACGCCCAGGTCGCGCAGGCCCCGCAGCACCGCCCCGGTCATGCCGGGCGGGCCGCAGACGAACACGTCCCGGTCGCGGATGTCGGGCACCGCGTGCGCGAGGGCGTGCGGGCCCAGGGGCGCGCGGTCGGACGGGCCGGTCACGACGTGCAGCACCGCGCCCCGCGCCTGCGCCAGGCCGCGCACCTCGTGCAGCAGCACGGCGTCCTGCGGCCGGCTGACCCGGTAGATCACGACGACGTGCCCGCGCAGCTCCTCCAGCAGCGCCCGGATCGGCGTGATCCCGACCCCGCCCGCGACCAGCAGGGTGTTCGGGCGCGTCCGGTGCAGCGTGGTGAACGCCCCGTACGGTCCTTCGGCGAACACCCGCGTCCCGGGTCGGACAGCTCGCAGGGAAGCGCTGCCCGGCCCCAAGGCCTTGGCGGTCAGCCGCAGGTACTTGCCGTCCGGCGCGGCGGACAGCGAGAACGGGTTGGCCTGCCACCAGCGGTCGCGGGTGAGGAAGCGCCACAGGAAGAACTGGCCCGCCCGGGCGGGCAGCCGGTCCAGGTGGCGGCCGGTGATGTAGATCGACACCACGTCGTGCGACTCGGGGACCACGGCCGCGACGCGCAGCCGGTGCCGGACGTTGCGCCACAGCGGCAGCACGAGCCGTCCGACGACGACCGAGCCGAGCGCGCAGCCCCACAGGCCCCACCAGTAGGCGGTGGCGGCGGGCGAGGCGGTGAAGGTCGTTCCGGTGCCGATCTGGTGCGAGAACGCCAGCACGACCGCGATGTAGGTGTAGAGGTGGATGAAGTGCCAGGTCTCGTACGCCATGCGCCGCCGCGCCCAGCGCGCCGACACCCCGCCCACCGCCATGATCACCAGCAGCGCCACGACGGCCCGCAGCACGCCGTCCACGGTGGTGGCCAGCGACACGAACTCGTCCACCGGCGGCAGGGACGCGAGTTGCGCGTACCCGAGGGTGATGAACACGGCGTGCGCGACGAGCAGCCACAGCAGCGTGAACCCGACCCAGCGGTGCCACGAGGTGAGCCGGTCCATGCCCAGGCGGCGGTCCAGCCACGGCAGGCGGGCCACCAGCACGAGCTGGAACGCCATGAGCAGCGCGCCGTAGAGGCCGGTCAGGCGGCCGAGGAGGACCAGCGCGTTGGCCGACGCGCCGGAGGAGGCGAACAACGCGGCGACCACGGCCACGTTGGCGGCCAGCACGGCGTACAGGCCGGTGCGGGCCACGGCCTTCGGGCGCACCGCTTTGGGGCGCACGGCCGGCGCCGGGAGCTGGACGGTCGTCACGATCGGCACTCCTGTTCGACGGGCTGACCTCATCGAGCCTGCGGGCGGGAGCTGTGCCGGTCCTGTCGCCGACCTGTCGGCTCCCTGTCGATCCGCGCGGGGGTTCGCCCGCCGCGCGGGGGTGGCGCACCATGAGCACGTGGACAAGGGCAACGCGGTTCGACTGCTCGTCGTGGACGACGAGCCGCACATCGCCGACCTGGTCGCGACCGTCGCGCGCTACGAGGGGTGGCAGGCGGCCACGGCGGGCAGCGGCGAGGCCGCGCTGACGACGGCCGCCGACTTCCACCCCGACATCGTGGTGCTCGACCTGATGCTGCCCGACCTGGACGGGTTCACCGTGCTGGACCGGCTGCGGGCGTCCGGCGCGATGGTCCCGGTGGTGTTCCTGACCGCGCGGGACGGCACGGCGGACCGCGTCGCGGGCCTGACCCGGGGCGGCGACGACTACCTGGTGAAGCCGTTCTCGGTGGAGGAGCTGATGGCGCGGCTGCGGGCCGTGCTGCGGCGCAGCACCGGGCCGCAGTGGAAGCGGTCGGTGCTGAAGGTGGCGGACCTGGCGCTGGACGAGGACACCCGCGAGGTGCGGCGGGGCGCGAAGCTGGTGACGCTCACCCCGACCGAGTACGAGCTCCTGCGGTACCTGATGCGCCGGTCGCCGGCCGTGCTGACCAAGGCGCAGATCCTCGACCACGTGTGGGAGTACGACTTCGGCGGCCGGTCCAACGTGGTCGAGCTGGTCATCTCGCACCTGCGGCGCAAGCTGGACGCAGGCCGCGAGCCGCTGATCCACACCGTGCGCGGCGTCGGGTACGTGCTGCGCAAGGCGCCCGACTGATGCGGTTCACGGGGTACCGGCGGCTGGCGCTGGGCACGCGGCTGGCGCTCGGGCTGGGCGTGCTGGCCCTGGTCGTGTTCGCCGTGGTCGGCACGGTGATGGCGGGCCGCATGGAGGCCTACCTGGCGGCGAAGCTGGACGAGCAGGTGGGGCGGTCGCAGCAGGACCTGGAGAAGGAGATCCATCGGACGGGCAAGCTGACCAAGAACGTCTACGGCTGGTTCGCGGCGGTGTACCGGGTCGAGGGCGGTCGGGCGACGCTGGAGCCGCCGTCGGTGCAGCCCAGCCCGGAGCTGCCGGCCGACCCGACCGAGCTGGCGGAGGTCGCGGCGGCGACGACGGGGTCCGAGCCGGTGTTCCGCACCGAGTACCTCAAGGGCCACGGCACGTACCGCCTGCGCGGCTGCCCGCTGGGCAACGGCCAGGTGCTGGTCAGCGCCGCGCCGATGAACGACATCACCACGACCGTCCGGCAGTTGGTGCTGGTCGAGGTGGCGACGTTCCTGTTGGCGCTGGTCGCGCTGGTGGTGGCCGGGCGGGCGGTCCTGCGCCGGGGACTGCAGCCGTTGAGCGACATGGCGAAGACCGCGCGCGCCATCACGTCCCACGACCTGACCGACTCGGCCCGGCTGCCGGTGCGGGCGGCGGGCGGCAACGGGGGCGTCGAGGTCGAGGAGCTGCGGACGGCGTTCAACACGATGCTGGAGCACATCGACACGTCCCTGGCCGCCCGGACGGCCGCCGAGCAGCGCCTGCGCCGGTTCGTGGCGGACGCGTCGCACGAGCTGCGGACGCCGCTGACGTCGATCCGGGGGTACGCGGACCTGTTCCGCTACGCGGCGGCGAACGCGCCGGAGGAGCGCGAGGCCCACCTGGAGAAGCTGCGCTCGGAGGCGGCGCGGATGAGCGTCCTCCTCGACGACCTGCTCCTGCTGGCCCGCCTGGACTCGGCGGAGGCCGAAACCCCGGTCCGCCCGGAGGACGACGACCTGGCGCGGTTGGTCCGCGACTCCGCCGACGCCTTCGAAGCCGCCCGCCCGGACCACCCGCTGACCGTGACCGCGCCGGAGTCCCTGCCGCTGCGCTTCGACCCGATGCGCCTGCGCCAGGTCGTGGACAACCTGCTGACCAACGCGGCCACCCACACGCCGGCGGGCACGGCGGTGTCGGTGTCGGTGGGCGTGGAGGGCCGGTTCGCGGTGATCCGGGTGGCGGACTCGGGTCCGGGCATCCCGGCGGAGGACCAGGCCCGGATCTTCGACCGGTTCTACCGCGTGGACGACTCGCGGACGCGGGGCAGCGGCGGCAGCGGCCTGGGCTTGGCGGTCGTGCACTCCCTGGTCGCGGCGCACGGCGGGACGATCACCGTGGACAGCCACCCGGGCTCGACCACGTTCACCATCCGGATCCCGAGGTGAGGGCCGCCGCCCCGACCCGCGAGGCCGCGTCGGCTTGTCGCGTCGCCTTTCGCTCCGATCACGCTTTCCGATCGGAGCGAAACGCGGCGCGACGAGCCGACTTCCCGGCGGCCGAGCCCGCCGCGACGAAGTCGCGGCCATCGAACACTGAGCCGGTGAGGGGACTTGAACCCCTAACCTTTCGCTTACAAGGCGAGTGCTCTGCCAATTGAGCTACACCGGCGCGGCGGATGCGCCGGGGACATCGTAAGCGCCCGCACCAGGTGCTACCTGCGGCGAACGGTCTGCTCAGGGTGTCCCGGCGTTGGTCCGTCCGGAGGTCCGCAGCCCGTCCGAGTGGCCCAGGGAACACCCAAAACCGCTGGCCAGCGGCATCAACAGAGCTGGACGCTGCGTGATCGACTCACCCGCACCGGGGACCCCGCCCGGGGGTGGCGCATCACACAGCGGCGGATGTGACACCGTCGGGCGTGGCTAAACCGTGATCCGCGAGGAGGACCACCCCCAGTGAGGCTGCGGCGCAAGCGGTACCGCGACCCCAGGACCGTGCCCGACCTGTGGCAACCCGTCGAGGGGCCGGCGTTGCCGGACGACTCGACCGTCCACCTGGTGCTCGACCTCGCCCTGAGAGTCGGCGAGGTGCAGTTGGCCAGCGGTGCGGGGGCCGCCGACGCCACCGCGACCGTCATGGCCGTCGCCGACGCCTACGGGCTGCCGCGCACCGAGGTGGACGTGACGTTCACCTCGATCACCGTCTCCTGCCACCGCGGCACCGAGGCCGCCCCGGTCACGTCGCTGCGCGTCGTCCGCAGCCGGGGCCTGGACTACACCCGCCTGGCTGCCCTGGAGAACCTCATCCGGCGGATCACGGACGGGGGCATCAGGGCCGCCGACGCCTACGCCGAGCTGGACCGGATCACCAAGCAGCCGCACCCCTACCCGCGCTGGGTCGCGACGCTGGCCTGGGCGGGCATGGCGGGCGCGGTCGCGTTCCTGGTGGGTGGCGGGCCGCTGCTCGCCCTCGCCGCCGCGCTGGTCACGGCCGTGATCGACCGGGTCGGGCGGCTGCTCAACCGGCGCGCGCTGCCGTTTTTCTTCCAACAGGTCGTCGGCGGGGCGCTGGCCACCGCGGCGGCCGCGGTCATGTACGCGACGGACGCGTTGCCGGAGGTTCGGCCGTCGCTGCTGGTCGCCACCGGCATCGTGGTGCTGTTGTCCGGGTTGTCGCTGGTCGGCGCGGTGCAGGACGCGATCACCGGGTACAACGTCACCGCCGCGGGCCGCCTGATGGAGATCGCGCTGCTCACCGCGGGCCTGATCACCGGCATCGCCCTCACGCTGCGCGCCGCCGTGCAGTTCGGGGTCCGGACGTCCATCGCCGACCCGTTGCCACCGTTGATCTCCGACGTGCCGGTCCAGTTCGCCGCGGGCGCGGTCACCTCGGCGTTCTTCGCGCTCGCCGCCTACGCGCCGCTGCAGGCGCTGCCGATCGCCGCGGCGGCCGGCGCCGTCGGCACCGGCACGTACGGGCTGCTCGTGCTCACCGGCACGAACGTGATCACCTGCTCGGCGGTCGCCGCGACGGTGGTCGGGTTCGGCGGCGCGGTGGTCTCGCGCCGGCTGCGGACGCCGCCACTGGTCGTGGCGGTGGCGGGCATGGTGCCGCTGCTGCCGGGCTGGACCACCTACCGCGGTCTTTACCAGCTGACCGTCGAGGCCGACGCGGACGGCCTGTCCACCCTCGTGCTGGCCGCCGGCACGGCGTTGGCGCTGGCCAGCGGGGTGGTGCTGGGCGAGTTCCTGGGCCGGCCGGTGCGCACGGGCCTGAGCCGGCTGGAGCGGAAGCTCGCCGGGCCCCGGTTGTCCGGCCCACTGCGTCCCGCCAAGCGCCGGGTCGAGTGACCACCCACTCGGGGGTGACGTTGCTCCTACCTCCGTGAACACCGTGTGACGGAGACCGCTGCCGGGCATTCCGGAACCACCCCAGCCACTACCCTCGGTGGCGGGCGCACCAACCGTGGATGTCGCGACAACACGCGGCGGTTCGACACAGGAGGCGTTACCAAGGTGGGCATTGGCGAGAACGGCGCGGATTTCCTGGTCGTGGCTAACCGCTTGCCGGTGGACCTGGAGCGCCTGGAGGACGGCACCCAGCGCTGGAAGCACAGCCCCGGTGGCCTGGTCAGCGCCCTGGAGCCGTTCCTGCGCTCGCACAGCGGCGCGTGGGTCGGCTGGCCCGGCGTCGCGGACGCCGAGGTCGAGGCGTTCGAGGAGGACGGCCTCCAACTGCACCCGGTCGCGCTCAGCTCCGCCGAGGTCCGCGACTACTACGAAGGCTTCTCCAACGGCACCCTCTGGCCGCTCTACCACGACGTCGTGGCGCCGCCGGCGTTCCACCGGCGGTGGTGGAACGCCTACGTCCGGGTGAACCAGCGGTTCGCCGACGTGACGGCGAAGGTGGCCGCGCAGGGCGCCACCGTGTGGGTGCAGGACTACCAGCTCCAGCTCGTCCCGGCGATGCTGCGCGAGCTGCGCCCGGACCTGCGGATCGGGTTCTTCCTGCACATCCCGTTCCCGCCGGTGGAGCTGTTCATGCAGCTCCCGTGGCGCACCGAGATCATCCGCGGCCTGCTCGGCGCGGACCTGGTCGGCTTCCACCGGCCCGGCGGCGCGCAGAACTTCCTGTGGCTGGCCCGCCGCCTGGTCGGCCTGGAGCCCAGCCGCGGCGCGGTCGGCGTGCGCACCCGGCCGGGTGTCGTGCAGGTCGGCGACCGCACGGTGCGGGTCGGCGCGTTCCCCATCTCCATCGACTCGGCGGGACTGGACGCGCTGGCGCGCAGCAAGGAGGTCCAGGCGCACGCGAAGCAGATCCGCGAGGACCTGGGCCGGCCGAAGAAGATCCTGCTCGGCGTGGACCGGCTGGACTACACCAAGGGCATCGACGTGCGGCTGCGCGCGCTGCACGAGCTGCTCGCCGACGGCCGGGTGGACCCGCGCGACGTCACCATGATCCAGCTCGCCACCCCCAGCCGGGAGCGGGTCGAGCACTACAAGCAGATGCGCAGCGAGATCGAGCAGGCGGTGGGCCGGATCAACGGCGAGTTCTCCACCGTGGGCCACACGGTCGTCCACTATTTGCACCAATCCGTAGATCGGCGGGAATTGACCGCTTTCATGACCGCCGCGGACGTCATGGTCGTGACGCCCGTCCGAGACGGCATGAATCTGGTCTGCAAGGAGTACGTGGCCTGCCGCTACGACCTGGGCGGCGCGCTCGTGCTGTCCGAGTTCGCCGGGGCCGCCGCCGAGCTGACCAGCGCTTTCCTGGTGAACCCGCACGACCTCGACGGTGTGAAGAACGCTCTGGAAGCGGCCCTAACGCTGGATCCGGCGGAGGGTCGCCGTAGGATGCGCGCGCTGCGCCGCCAAGTCCTCACGCACGACGTCGACCGCTGGGCTCGCTCGTTCCTTGACGCCTTGGGTACGCAGAGCGCAATCTGAATCAGTTCAGCCTATCTGAATCAGTTCAGACCCTGCAACCGACCTGTCCCACCGAGTCTTGAGGAGGGGCGTTGACCGCCGAAGCCCTCCCCGCCGATCTTCGCCGTGCGATCGTGCAGCTGGCCCGCACACCGCGCCTGCTGGTCGCCTGCGACTACGACGGGACACTGGCTCCGATCGTGGCCAACCCCGAGGACGCCCGCCCGCTGACCGAATCGGTGGGCGCGCTGCGCTCCCTGGCCGGTCTGCACGAGACCACGACGGCGGTGATCTCCGGACGGGCGCTGCGCGACCTCGCCACGCTGTCGCGCCTCCCGTCCGAGGTGCACCTCGTGGGCTCGCACGGGTCGGAGTTCGACGTGGGCTTCGTCCACGCCCTGGACGCCGACGCGAAAGCCCTGCACCGGCGCCTGGAAACCGCGCTTGAAACGATTGTGGACGGCCACGAGGGCGTCAGCCTGGAGGTCAAGCCCGCGAGCATCGCGGTGCACGTCCGGCGCGCCGAGCAGGCCGTCGGGGACCGGGTGCTCGACGCCGTGCGCGGCGGCCCGAGCACGTGGGACGGCGTGCAGGTCACGGAGGGCAAGGCCGTGATCGAGCTGGCCGTCGTGCAGACCGACAAGGGCCACGCCCTGGACGTGCTGCGGCACCGGGTGTCCGCGACCGCGTCGATCTTCGTGGGCGACGACGTCACCGACGAGAAGGCGTTCGCCCGGCTGTCCGGGCCCGACGTCGGCATCAAGGTCGGCGACGGCGAGTCGCTGGCCGAGTACCGCATCGACGACACCGTTGACGTCGCCACGGTGCTGGCGTTCCTGTTCGAGGAGCGCAAGAACTGGCTGCACGGCGACCAGGCCGTGCCGATCGAGCGGTTGACCATGCTCGCCAACGAGCGGTCGGTCGCCCTGCTCACCCCCGACGCCCGGCTGAACTGGCTGTGCCACCCGGAGCCGGACTCGGCGGCGGTGTTCGCCGACCTGCTCGGCGGCCCGGCGGCGGGCCACTTCTCGATCAAGCCGGAGCACGGGTCGCTGCCCCTGGGCCAGCGGTACGTGCCGGGCACGATGATCGTGGAGACCCGCTGGTCGCGGCTGCTGGTCACCGACTACCTCGACCACGACCTGGCCTCGCACCGCACCGACCTGGTGCGGCGCATCTCCGGCTCGACCAACGCGGTGATCACCTTCGCGCCGCGCCCGGAGTTCGGGCAGGTGCCGGTGCGGCTGCTGCGCGAGCGCGACGGCCTGCGCGTGGTCGGCACGTCCGACCCGATGGTGCTGCGCTCGCCGGGCGTGGACTGGCAGATCACCTCCGACGGCATCCAGGAGACGGCCACGGCCGTCGTGCGGCCCCGCGAGGGCGCGCCGGTGCTGCTGGAGCTGCGGTGCGGCACGGACGACCTGTCCGAGGCCACGCTGGGCGAGGCGGAGCGGCGGGCGCGGGCCGGGTCGTTCTGGTCGGACTGGGCGGCCACGCTCAAGCTGCCGCCGGTCGAGACGGACCTGGTGCTGCGCTCCGCGCTGACCCTCAAGGGCCTGGTGCACCACGACACCGGCGCGATCATGGCCGCCGCGACCACGTCGCTGCCCGAGGAGCTGGGCGGCATCCGCAACTGGGACTACCGGTACTGCTGGCTGCGCGACGCCGCGCTGACCGCGCAGGCCCTGGTGTCGCTGGGGTCGCTGGGCGAGGCGGAGGCGTTCCTGGGCTGGGTGCACGGCGTGCTGGCCACGCTGCCCGGCCCCGAGCGCCTGCACCCGCTCTACACGCTGCAGGGCACCATGCTGGGCGCCGAGGCGGTCATCGACACCCTGCCCGGCTACGCGGGCTCCCGGCCCGTGCGCGTGGGCAACCTGGCCAACCAGCAGGTCCAGCTCGACGTGTTCGGCCCGGTCGTGGACCTGGTCGTGCAGCTGGCCGCCGCGCGCGGCTCGCTGACCGACCAGGACTGGAAGATGGTGCAGGCGATGGCCGAGGCCGTCGCCCGCCGCTGGCACGAGCCCGACCACGGCATCTGGGAAGAGCGCCACGCGCCCCGCCACCACGTGTACTCCAAGGTCATGTGCTGGGTGACCCTGGACCGCGCGGTGTCGCTGGGCGAGACCTACGGGCGCGAGATCGACCCGTCCTGGCCGGTGCTGCGCGACACCATCGCCAACGACGTGCTCAAGCACGGGTGGAGCGACGAGGCCCAGTCGTTCACCACGGCCTACGACGGCGACGACCTCGACGCGGCGTCCCTGCACGTCGGCCTGACCGGCCTGATCGACCCGACCGACGACCGCTTCCAGGCCACCGTCACCGCCATCGAGGCGGAGCTGCGGTCCGGTTCCACGGTCTACCGGTACCGGCGCGACGACGGCCTGCCCGGCGACGAGGGCGGCTTCCACCTGTGCGCGGCGTGGATGATCGAGGCCTACCTGCTCACCGGGCGGCGCACGGAGGCCGAGGAGCTGTTCGCGCAGATGGTCGACGCGGCCGGCCCCACCGGCCTGCTGCCCGAGGAGTACGACCCGATCGCGGAGCGCTCCCTGGGCAACCACCCGCAGGCCTACAGCCACCTGGGCCTGATCCGCTGCGCCCAGCTGCTGGCGGCCCTGCCGTAGGCGCCTTCCGCCGAACGCCCCCGGCCGCTCGGTCCGGGGGCGTTCGTCATTTCTTGAGCTTGAGCAGTTGGAGGGCTTCGAACAGGTCGTGGGCGACCAGCGCCCGGGTCTCGCCGGGCAGGGGGCCCGCGTCCGGCGGGACCAGGGCCTTGGTGTAGCCGAGGCGGGCGGCCTCGGTGAGGCGGCGGCCGACGCCGTTGACCCGGCGCAGCTCGCCGGACAGGCCGACCTCGCCGACCACGACCAGGTCGTGCGGCAGGGGCTGGTCGGTGGCCGCGGAGGCGACGGCCAGCGCCACCGCGAGGTCCACGGCGGGTTCGACCAGCTTCATGCCGCCGACGGTCGCGGTGAAGACGTCCTTGTTGTGCAGGGCCATCCGGCCGCGCTTCTCCAGCACGGCGAGGGCCATGGCGACGCGGGCCGAGTCCAGCCCGCTGACCGCGCGGCGCGGGGACGGCAGGTTCGTCGGCGTGACCAGGGCCTGGACCTCGCCCAGCATCGGGCGCTTGCCCTCCACGACGACGGTGACGGCGGTGCCGGTGACGTCCTGGTCGCGGCGGTTGAGGAACAGGCCGGACGGGTCGGGGACGCCCACGATGCCGTCGTCGCGCAGCTCGAAGCAGCCCACCTCGTCGGCCGCGCCGAACCGGTTCTTGATGCCGCGGACCAGGCGCAGGCTGGAGTGCCGGTCGCCCTCGAACTGCAGGACCACGTCCACCAGGTGCTCCAGGACGCGGGGGCCCGCGACCGAGCCGTCCTTGGTGACGTGCCCGACCAGCACGATCGGCAGGCCGCGTTCCTTGGCCAGCGCCACCAGGCCCGCCGTGACGGCGCGGACCTGGGTGACGCCGCCGGGCGTGCCGTCCACCTCGGGGGAGGACATGGTCTGGACGGAGTCGACGATCAGCACGCCGGGGTTGACCGCCTCGACCTGCCCGAGCACGGCGCTCAGGTCGCTCTCGGCGGCGAGGTACATCTGGGGGTGGATGTTGCCGGTGCGCTCGGCCCGCAACCGGACCTGCCCGGCCGACTCCTCACCGGTGATGTAGAGCGAGGGCACCGCGCCCTTCACGGCCCACTGGTAGGCGACCTCCAGCAGCAGCGTGGACTTGCCCACCCCGGGCTCCCCCGCCAGCAGCACGACCGCGCCGGGCACCAGCCCGCCGCCGAGCACGCGGTCCAGCTCGGCCACCCCGGTCTTGCGGGCGCGGGCGGACTCGATGTCCACCTCCCCGATCGGCCGCGCGGGCGCGCTGGGCGCGCCGGCCACGACGCGGGCGAGCGCGGACCGGCTCACGCCACGCTCCTCGACGGTCCCCCAGGCCTGGCACTCGGGACACCGCCCCACCCACTTCGCCACCTCGTGCCCGCACTCGGCACACCGGTAGGAAGCTTTCACCGCACGCCCGTTCTTGACCACGCCCGCAGGCTAACGACCACCCCCGACACTCCCGCGAGCACGCCACGCCAAGCCACGCCGCGACGGGGTGGGCAGGGCGGCGGACAGCGCGCCGACGACGGCAGGGCGGGGCCGGGAGGGCCGAGCCGGGCCGCCGAACCGGGCCGCCGAACCGGGCCGCCGAACCGGGCCGCCGAACCGGGCCGCCGAACCGGGCCGCCGAACCGGGCCGCCAAAC
>NZ_JBEZBW010000072.1:0-43530 GCF_040647305.1 Saccharothrix sp. NPDC042600
CTGCCCGAGCCCGCGCCGGCCGTCCACCCCGCCCCGGCCGAGCCCGCCCCCGGAGCCGCTCCGGCGAGCCGGCGCGGGCAGGTGGTCGATCTCGGCGTCCACGCGGGGCTTTTCGGGGCGGCGCAAGCGGGTTTGGCGGTGTTCGACCTGTCCTGGGTGCGTGATCTGCTCACCCGCGACCTCGGCACCGTTCTGCTCGGGCAAGTGCCGCGCGAAGGGGCCGAGGCGTTCCTCTACGGCGCGGGCCGCGTCTGGGCGTTGGTCCTCGTCGCCGACATCGCCTGGACCTCGTACAAACTCCTCACACCGCGGGTGCGGGGGTGATCGTCGTCCACGTCGGGTGCTTCGCCGTCACCGTGTCGCCCGACGACCGGCGGCGCAGCCTGCGGTGCACCCACGGCAGGACGTGCTGCCGGTAGTACCGCGCCTCGGCGAGCAGGCGGCGCACCTCGGGTTCGTGGTCCAGCGGCTCCGCCGGCGTGGTGTGCCCCAGTGCGGTCAGCACGTGGGCCGCCACCCGGTGGTGCCCGGCCGCGTTCAGGTGCAGCCGGTCGGGCGACCAGTACGCCGCCTTGCGGATCTCCCGGTCGTTGAACATGTCCACCATCGTCAACCCGTGCCGCGCGGCCAACTCCCGCACGGCCTCGGTCAGCTCCGCGCCCCGCTGGTGGATGGTCCGCCCGAACGGCAGGCGCTGCGACGGGTCCGCGCCGCTGAGCAGCACCAGTCGCACGCCGGCCTCGGCGCACCGGCGCACCGCGTGCCCGGTCAGCTCCGCCAACCGCCGGCCGTCCACGCCGGGGCGCATCATGTCGTTGCCGCCGCCGTTCAACGTGATCAGCGTCGGCGCGGGGGACAGCGCCAGCGCCGCCTCCAGCTGCTCGGTGACGATCGGCGCCATCAGCCGGCCGCGCACGGCGAAGTTCGCGTAGGACACCGGTTCGCCCAACGCGCCCGCGAGCCCCTCCGCGACCAGGTCCGCCCAGCCACGCGGCGACCCGTCCGCCCGCTCGTCACCGACGCCCTCGGTGAAACTGTCCCCGATCGCCGCGTACCGCACCGCCGACGCCCTCCCGTTGTCCGTGAACGCCCACCAGCATATGAGTCGGCTTCGGCCCGCCCGTTCGCGGGAGCATCGGCGAAGAATGTGAAGGAATTGCCGAACGCACCTATACCTTCGGTGGGGTCCGGCAAGGGCACAACTGGCCAGACGTGCAACGCCTTTGGCCGGCAACCACGCTCCCACCAGCGTAAACCGCCGTTCGGGTGACGGATTCGCCACTCCCCGCGAACACCATGTGCCAGGTGGCGGAAGTCGAATCAGCCTCCGATTGCCTGCCGGTCCGGCCCGGCAGGTGTGATACTGGGCGGCACCCGGCCGGGAGACAGCGAATGAAACCGGACATCAGCCTGCGAGCGGCACTCGACGCCCTGTCCGCGCGCAACGGGCAGTCCGCCCGGCTCGCCCGCAACGAGGTCTCCGCCCCGGTGCTCGGCGGGGTCGTCCAGGCCAACGTCATCGACGAGGTCACCGTCGTCACCCCCGCGCCGCCGGCCCGGATGAAGCGCCCCCGCCAGCTTCCGCCCGCGCCGCACGGGTTCGTCAACCGGCGCGGCGAGATCGAGCGCATCGAGGCGGCGGCCACCGGCGGCGGCGGGCGGGGCGCGGCGATCGTCGTGCTCAGCGGCATGGCGGGGGTCGGCAAGACCGCGTGCGCGCTGCAGTGGGCGCACCGGCACGCCGACCGGTTCGACGGCGGGCACCTGTTCGCCGACCTCGACGGCTACCGCCACCACGGCGGCATCGCGGTGACCGACGTGGCCGGGGCGTTCCTGCGGGCGCTGGGCGTGCCGTGGGACTACATCCCGCCCGACCTGCCCGAGCGGGTGGCGCTGTTCCGCAGCCTCACCGCCCGCTCGCGCGTGCTCGTGGTGCTGGACGGGGCCGACCACGCCGCCCAGATCCGGTCCCTGGTGCCGACCTCGCCGGGCAGCGTCGTGCTGGCCACCAGCAGGCGGCGGCTCAGCGGCCTGGCCATCGACGGCGCGCACACCGTGGAGCTGCGCCCGCTGGACGACGAGCACGGCGCGACGCTGGTCGCGCACATGGTCCGCGACGACCGGGTCCACCGCGAGCCGTCCGCCACCCGCCGCCTGGTCGACCTGTGCGCGGGCCTGCCCATCGCGCTGAAGGTGGTCGGCGCCGAGCTGGGCCGCCTGGAGCGCTGGACGGTCGCCCGCTACGCCCAGCACCTGTCCGACGACCGCAAACGCCTCAGCCGGCTCTCGGTGGAGGGGGATCACCTCGTGGAACACGTCTTCGACGCGGCGTACGACGACCTGTCCGCCCCGGCGCGGCGGCTGTACCGGGTGCTGGGCCTGCACCCCGGCGGCGACTTCGACGCGGGCGTGGCCGCCGCGATGGCGGGCACGTCGGCCGCCGAGGCGGAGGAGCAGTTGGCCGCGCTGCGCGCGGTGAACCTGGTCGAGGAGCACGCCGCCGACCGCTACCGCTTCCACGACCTGGTCCGGCTGCACGCCGTGCACCGCGCCGAGCGGGAGGGCGCGGACGAGCGGGACGAGGTGCGGCGGCGGGCCGTCGAGTGGTACCTGCTCGGCGCGGCGGCGGCCGACCGCGCGGTGCTGGGCCCGGCGCGGTGGCGGCTGGCCGACCACGACCTCAGACCGTGGCCGGTCGAGTTCGACGCCGGCTCCGGCATGGAGTGGTTCGAGACCGAGCGGACCAACCTGCTCGCGGCGGTCCGGCTGGCGGCGGACATCGGCCTGCACACCGCGGCCTGGCAGCTGTGCGAGGCGTTGTGGGCCTTCTACCACAGCCGGAAGCACTACGCGGACTGGATCGAGGCGCACCGCATCGGCGCGGAGTCGGCCGCCGCGGTCGGGGCGCGGGCCGCGGAGTGCCGGTTGCGCAACCAGCTCGCGCGGGCGCACGTCGAGCTGCGCGACTTCGAGGCGGCCAGGGCGGAGCTGTCCCGCGCGGAACGGGTGGTCGCCGACAACGGCCTGGGCCGCGCGATGGTCCACGAGTCCTACGGGTTGCTGCTGCGCGAGCAGGAGCGCTACGACGACGCGGCGCGCGAGTTCGAGTCCGCGCTGCTGATCAGCCGGCGGCTGGGGGACCCGCGCGCGATCGGCGTGCAGGCCTACCAGTTCGGCGACGCCCTGGTGCGCGCCGGGAAGGCGGCGTTGGCGCTGCCGGTGCTGGAGGAGGCGCGCCGCCTGCTGGAGCGGTTGCGCGACGAGATGTCCACCGCCCGCGTCCACATCGCCCTGGGCCGGGCCTACGAGGCGTTGCGCCGCGTCGCCGACGCCCGCCGCGTGCTGACCGCCGCGATCGCCACGACCCGGTCCCGGCGCCAGCCGGTGAAGGAGGCGCAGGCGTTGGAGGTCATGGTCGTGATCGCCCGCGAGCAGCGCGACGAGGACCTGTTCCGCGTCTCGGCGCAGCGGCTGTTCGAGCTCTACCGCGACGCGGGCAACCCGCGCAGCGCGGAGGTCCTGCGCTGGTTCGGGTCGCGCGGCTGAGGCGCCCGGTGCGGTCGGCGGCCGGTCAGGCTGACCACCCGCGTGACATCGTTGTCGTGGACGACCAGCACCAGGCCGCGGGGCGGGACCCTGCGGCGGCGCAGGCTCGCCCAGTGGTGCAGCGCGCAGGCGGCGGCGGTCGGGCCGACCTCGGGCAGGTCGATCGCCGGTTCGTCGCGGAAGCCCACCACCGACCCGGACTCCGTGGCCGCCGCCGCGACCGCCGCGCCCGGGTGGGCCGCCAACTGGTCGGCCACCCAGCGCCGGGGGTCGCCCGCGACCTCGGTGCGGACCACGATGTCGGCGTTGTCGCGGACCGTGCCGTCCACGACCGACTCGTCCACGACGAGCATCGGCGCGGTGTCGCCGTCCGGTCGCAGGCCGCTGAGCAGGTGCGGGAAGCGCTCCAGGACGACGTGCCTGCGGTGCAGCGAGGCGGTGACGACCTGCGCCCCGACCGGGCGGCGCGGCGGCGCGCGGTGCACCTCGACCGGCTCCACGGGCGGGGTCGCCGAGAGCGGCAGGTCCATCATCTCGCACAGCACCCGGTGCACCAGGGCCTTCGCCTCGCCCGGCCGGCCCAGCACGCGGTCGGTGATCTCGCGCAGCGCCGGGTCGCCGCCGTCGTCCAGCGCGGACTCGACCTGGGGCCGCAGCGGCGCCTGGAGGTCCAGCGGCCGGGCCTTGCGCCACACCTCCGCGTTGGCCGAGGCCGGATCGACCTCGCACCCGCCGTCACTGGCCAGCAACAGCGGCTTGCCCAGCGCCACCCCGTAGAAGGTCACCGATCCGTGGTCGCCGATCACCACGTCGGCGGCGATGAGCGCGGCCTGCCAACTGCGGTCCGGCGGGACGGTGATCAGTCCGCACCGGGTGCCGTCGCGGAACTGCTGGCCGACCTCGTAGCGCGAATGGCCTTGACTGATGTTCCAGTGCTGTACCAGGGCGACGCGGTAGCGGCCCAGCGGCAGTTCGGCGAGGAGTCGTTGCGGCAGGTCGGGACCGGCGGCCAGCGCGGAGTTCGGTCCCCACGTGGAGGTCACCAGGACCAGCCGCTGGTCGGGCCCGACGCCGAGCGCGGCGCGGTAGCGGTCGCGCAGGACCGTGCTGGCGCGCAACTGGTCGGCGGCCGGGTCGCCGACCACCACGCAGCGGTCCCGCGCCTCGGGACAGGTCCGGTCGATCAACCCGAATTGCTCTTCGTGCGAAAGCCCTATTTTTGCGGGTATCACCCGATCGCTGTGGACCAGTTGGCTGCGTGCCACTCCAGTGGGTGACAGCAGACTTCCCGTAGTCTCCGGAACTATTCGGGGGTAACCGGCGCCGTGCGCGATGGTCAGGATCGGCCCGCGCAACTCGTGCAGCGCGCTGCCCGCGTGCGCCGCCATGATCGCGTGGAATTCGGTCTTGGTCGCGTTGTGCCAACTCAAGACGTCGCAACCGGTCTCGATCAGGTGTTTGCGCAGGTCGCGGACGTACTCGGAACCCTTGTCGATGGTGAATTTCAGGGCGATGCGCTGTCCGGCGAACATGCCGTCGACCAACTGGAGGAGCCGGTGGAGAGACGTCAGGTTCCGAATGACGAGGAGTACTCGCCTTTCGGTCGCCCACGTCTCTTTGCCCATCGGAACTCCGTTCGGCATGGCCAACTGCGACAGATCGCATTGTCGGCTAGCATGACGTTACCAAGCGGTTGAGCGGATGGCTATATGCCACGTAGCAGATGGCATGAGAGCAGTCTGAGAGGTGGATCTCTGTGGCGCAGGTGAGCAACCCTGTGGTCCAGCAGCGTCGTCTGCGCACCGAGTTGCGCAAGGCGCGCGATCGCGCTGGGCGCACACAACGGGAGGTCGCCGAGGCCCTTGACTGGTCGACATCGAAGGTCATCCGTATCGAGACGGGCGCGGTCAACATTTCGACAACGGATCTCCGAGCCCTGCTCCAGTTCTACGGCGAGTCACCGGACTTCATCGACGACCTGGTCCAGACGGCCCGCGCCGGCCGCCAGCGCGTGTGGTGGGACAAGCACAAAGCCACCATGTCCCCCGACATGGTCACGCTGCTGGAGTTCGAGGCGTCGACGTCGTTGATCAGGCAGTACCAGCAGCTGATCGTCCCCGGCCTGCTCCAGACCGAGGACTACGCGCGCGAGGTGCTGCGGCTGTACTCCACCGAGGACCAGTTGGAGTACAAGGTCAAGCTGCGCATGGAGCGCCAGCGGATCCTGGAGGGCGACGACGCGGTCAAGGCGTTCTTCGTCATGGACGAAGCGGCGCTGCGGCGCTGGGTCGGCGGACCGGCCGTGATGCGCGACCAACTCCTGCGGCTCAGCGAGATCGCGAAGCGGCCGAACGTCTCGATCCAGGTGCTGTCGTTCGACAAGGGCATCTACCGCGCCATGCGCGGCAACTTCGAGGTCTTCGAGTTCGAGACCGGCGACCTGGACCACGTCGTCTACCTGGAGTGGCCGGGCGAAGTCACGGTCATCCAGAACAACCCCAGGCAGGTCAGCAATTACGTGGAGATCTTCCTGGAGCTGGAGGCGCTGGCCACGACACCCGACGAATTCGACGCGCTGCTCCACCGACTGATGGGAGAGATGCCGACCTGAGCCCTGCGCCAACTCCATAACGCCGGCGAAAGCCGGCCCTCCTATTCCACCCCGCCCGGGACCCGGTGCTGAGAGCGGAGCAGTGTCGCTCGCGCACTCGGCGGTTCTGGAGGATGATCGCGCGCCGATATCCTGAGGACACCTCGTCCAGGTCGGGGCATGAGGGAGGGGTGCCGGGTGGTCGCTGAGCGCGGGGCGTCAGAGTTGCGATGGCGGAAGAGCGCCCATTCCCAGAACGTCGACTGCGTGGAAGTCGCGTGGGCCGGTTCGAACGCCCGCGTGCGGAACTCCCGCAATGCCGCGGGCGGCCAACTGGCGTTCCCGCAGTCGGTGTGGGTCAGCTTCCTGCGCTTTGTCGCCGACCGCTGAACACGGGTCGGGCCCGTGGGTTCGGAGTCCGCCGCGACAGCGGCTAGCGTGGGCGCATGGCCGGGGACATTCTGGTCGCGCGCGGCACCGCTTACCGGTTGCGGTTCGGGGGTGGCGCGGACGGGATCGAGCGGATGGCGGCGTCGTTGCGCGGGGTGGCGTTCGCGCCGCATCGGCACGACACCTACGCGGTGGGGCTGACGCTCGCGGGTGTCCAGACCTTCCGGTACCGGGGGGCGCTGTGGCACTGCCTGCCGGGGCGGTGGCACGTCCTGCACCCCGACGAGACCCACGACGGTGGCGCGGGGTCGGCGGACGGCCTCGACTACCGGATCATCTACCTGGACCCCGCGCTGGTGCAGGACGCGCTGGGCGGTCGGCCGCTGCCGTTCGTCGCCGACCCGGTGCTGGAGCCGACACCCGCCTCCCGCGCGGTCGCGTCGTGGCTGGCCGACATCGAGGAGCCGCTGGACGACGTGCAGGCCGTGGAGATGACGACGGCCGTGGTGGACATGCTGACCCAGCACGCCGGTCCCGCGCGGCCGACGGCGCTGGACCTGGACGCGGTGCGCCGGGTGCGGACCCTGCTGGCGGACGACCCGGCGCGACGGCACCCGGTGACCGAGTTCGAGCGGGTGGCCGGGATGGACCGGTGGGCGGTGGCGCGGCAGTTCCGGGCGGCGTTCGGCACCAGTCCCACGCGGTTCCGCACGATGCGCCAACTGGACACCGCCCGGCGGCTGATCCGGGCGGGCGTCCCGCTGGGCGAGGTGGCGGTGGCGGCGGGGTTCGCCGACCAGAGCCACCTGACCCGGATGTTCAAGCGCGCCTTCGGGTTGACGCCCGCCGTGTGGGCCGCGGGGGTGTCGGACGCGGGCGAACCGGCCCCGACGGACGGGCCGGGAGCGGACGGGCCGGGAGCGGGTCGGTCAGGAGCGGGCGCGGATGGCGTGGGCCACGGCCGCCATGTCCTCCCCACCGTGCCCGAGGGCCACGGCCTCGCCGAACAGGGCGTGGCAGACGTCCAGCAGCGGTGAGGCGACCCCCGCCGCACGGGCCGCCTCGGCGATGAGGCGGTTGTTCTTCAGCACGTCCAACGCGGCGGCCTGCGGCGCGTAGTCCCCGTCCCGCAGCTTCACGGCCTTCGCCCGCGACACCGCCGACGCCATCGGCCCGGCGTCCAGCACCCGGGTCAACGTGTCGAGGTCGATCCCCTGCGCCTCGGCGAACACGTACGCCTCGGACAGCCCGGTGGCCAGGGTGATCAGGAACAGGTTCACCGAGAACTTCATCAGCAGCGCACCCGGCACCGGCCCGCACTCGACCACCTCCGCGCACATCGGCGCGAGCAGCGGCCCGACCCGTTCCACGGCCGCGCGGTCACCCGACACCATCGCGACCAACGTGCCCGCCTCGGCCGGCCCGCGCGACCCGGACACCGGCGCTTCCACGTACACCCCGCCGGCCGCCGCGATGTCGCCCTCCAGCCCCCGCGAGTACGCGGCGGGCATGGTGCCCATCTGCACCACCGTCCGCCCTCGCACCCGCCCGGCGAACTCCGCGGTGCCGCGCGCGAGCACCTCGTCCACGGCGGGTTCGTCGCTCAGCATCAACACCACGACGTCCGCGCGTTCGAACACCTCCGCGGCACTGGCGGCGACCTGCGCCCCGACCGCTTCGACCGGCGCGCACCGCTCGCGGGTGCGGTTCCAGACCACGAGCGGTCCGGCCTTGGCGAGGTTGACGGCCATGGGTTGGCCCATGAGCCCGAGTCCGATGAAACCGATCACGCCGCGTTTGTAGCGCCGGCGTGCCGTCGCGGTCTTGAACGCTTGTGCAACGCCCCCCGGTCAGCGTGAGACGTGCTCGGCCAGACCCGCCACCGTCGGGTGGTCGAACACCGCGACCAGGCGGACGTCCACGCCCAACGCCCGCCGCATCCGGGTCACGATCCGGTTCGCGATGAGGGAGTGGCCGCCCAGGGCGAAGAAGTCGTCGTGGCGGCCCACCGACTCGACCTCCAGCACCTCGCGCCAGATCTCCGCGATCGCCGACTCCGTCTCCGTCAGCGGCGGCTCGCCCGCGGAGCCGCCGCGGGGCGCCGCGACGAGGGCGGCGCGGTCCACCTTGCCGTTCGGGGTCAGGGGCAGGCCGGGCAGCTCCACCCACACGTCCGGCACGAGGTACTCCGGCAGCACCCCGCCGATCCGCGCCCGCACCCCGTCCAACGGCCCCGACAGCACCAGGAACGCCTCCAGCCGCCGGGTGTCGGCCCGGTCGCCGGTGGCCACCACGGCCGCGTCGCGCACGTCCGGGTCGTCGCGCAGAGCCGCCTCGACCTCGCCGGGCTCGACGCGGTAGCCGCGCTTCTTGACCTGGCCGTCGATGCGCCCCAGGAACTCCAGCCCGTCGGGCGTCGCGCGGACCAGGTCGCCGGTCGCGTACAGGCGCGCGCCGGGCGTCCACGGGTCGGGCACGAACCGCTGCGCGGTCAGCGCCGGGTCACCGAGGTAGCCGCGGGCCACGCCGTCGCCACCGGCGTACAGCTGCCCGACCTCGGCGGGCCGCAGGTCGTCGTCCAGCACCCGCACGTACGTCCGGTTCAGCGGCGTGCCGATCAGCACCGGCCCGTCGACCGGCCGCACGTCGTGGAACGTGGTGAACGTCGTGACCTCCGTCGGCCCGTACCCGTTGACCAGCCGGCACCCGGGAACCGCCGCCAGGAACCGGCGGGCGTGCGCCGAAGACAGCACGTCCCCGCCGACCACGAGCTGCCGCAGCCCGGCCAGCGCCGCCACGCCCTCGTCCACGACGAGGTGGAACAACCCGGTCGGCAGGAACGCCGTGGTCACGCCGCGGGAGCGCACCAGCTCGCCGATCTCGGCCACGGTCACCTTCCCGGCCGGCCCCACGACCAGCCGCCCGCCGTTGGCCAGCGCACCCCACACGTCGAACGTGGCGGCGTCGAACGAAGGCGACGACAGGTGCAGCATGGTCTCGCCGGCCAACGACACGCACCCCGGCTCGTCCACCAGCCGCACGATCCCGCGGTGCGTCACGGCGACGCCCTTGGGCCGCCCGGTGGACCCGGAGGTGAACATGACGTACGCGAGGTCGTCCGGGTGCACCGGAACGGACACGGGACCGGCGGGATCGGGCAACTCGTCCAGCAGCACCACCGGACCGCCCAACCGCCCCGCCAGCGACCCGACCGTGACCACGACCGGGGAGGACACCGCCTCCCGCATGAACTCCAGCCGCGCCGCCGGGTAGTCCGGGTCCAGCGGCACGTAGAACCCGCCGGCCTTGAGCACCGCGAGCGCCGCCAGCACGAACTCCGCCGACCGGTGCAGGAACACGCCGACCGGGTCGCCCGGCCGCACACCGGAGGCGATCAGCCGGGCCGCGAGCCCGTTGGCGCGGGCGTCCAGCTCGCCGTAGGTCAGCGACCGCTCGGCGGACACGACGGCGACGCGGGAGGGGTGGGCGGTCGCCGCCGCGGCGACCAGGGAGTGCACGGTCATGGCTGGTCCTCGACGGTGGGGAGGTCGGTGATGACGTCGGTGGTCAGGAAGTCGAACCCGGTGCCGTGCAACAACTCGTCCGCGACACCCGGGTGCTCCGGCTCGGCGGCGTCGAGCTGTGCCCACAGCCCGGCCAGCCGCACGCGAGCCGACGAGCACGCGATGTCGGCCAGGGCGGCGGTCTCGGGGGAGCCGGCACGGGCCAGCACCACGGCCATGCCGAGCAGTTCACGGGCCAGCGCGCCGAGCGTGATCACGGTCCGCTGCCGCGCCATCAGGTCGGACTGCGAGTGGGCGCTGGTCAGCCGCGCGCACACCGCGCCCAGCCGAGCCGCTTCGTCCACCAGCGCCCGGAAGTGCTCACGGCACCGCGGCGACAGCCCCAGGTCGTCCACAGTGGACTCGAAGGGAGCGCGGGTGTCCGCGGCGTAGTAGGCCTCCAGCCCGGCTTCGGCGGACCAGTAGTCGAGCAGGAAGTCCACCCCGCCGGCCACCCGCAGGCCTCGCGCGTCCCGCACGAACCGCTCCACCGGGAGCGCCGGGGCCCCGCGCCGCGCCTTGCTGCGCGCGGTCTCGATGCCCTCGCCGCCCAGCAGGCCCACGGTCCGGTCGATCGCCCGCCAGCACGCCAGCGAGGTCAGGTTCTTGGCCGCGGTCAGGTCCGGCCCGGTGTCGGCGCGGTCCTGCCCGAGCAGACCCCATCGCACCACGCTCTCCACCAGGAAGACGTCGGCGGCGGTCTCGGCGACGCGCCGCCGGATCTCCTCGTAGGAGCCCAGGGGCCGGTCGTCCATGACCCGGCGGGTGACGAAGTCGCGCTGCCACCCCAGGCACAGCTTGGCGATGGCCAGCGACGGCGAGGCGATGACCAGCGTCCGCGCCAGCGTCGCGAGCCGGGCGATCTCCGGCGCGTAGCGGGCCTCGTCGGTGGAGGCGGGCAGCAGGTTCTCCGCAGGCACCCGCACGTCGGTGAACCGCAGCACCCCGATCGGCGCGCCCTTGAGCCCCAGGAACTCCTGGGTGGTCACGACCTCGAACCCGGGGGAGTCGGTCTCCACGAAGAAGTACCGGATCTGCCGGACGCCGTCGACCTCCACCGTGCACGCCACGTCGAGCAGCCGCGCGAGCGGGCCGTTGCCGATGAACACCTTCTCGCCGTTGACCAGGTAGGCCCGCCCGTCCTCGACGGGCACGGCGGTGGTGTGCCGGCGGTGGTTGGCGGCCCCGTTGGCCTCGGTGTCGGCGCTGCCGGACACGATCCCGGCACGCACGTGCCGCTCGATCAGGTCGCGCAGCGGGCCGTCCTCGACGATCGGCAGGTAGGAGCCGGAGCCGAACCCGTTGCCGATGGCCAGCGACCACGCCACCGCCGGCGACCAGCTCGCCACCGCCTGCACCACGCGCATCGCGTTGAACGGCGACAGCTCCAGCCCACCCAGCTCCGGGCCCATCAGCAGCTTGTGGAAACCGCCGTCCTGCAACGCGTCGGTCAGTCCGGCCGGCAGCGTGCCGGTGCGGTCGAGCAGCTCGGGATCGACGTGCGCGCGGACCAGCGCGGTGACCGCCGCGACGGCCTGGTCGCCGATCGCCCGGTCGGTCGGTTCCTGGGTCGGGAAGGGGCGCAGCAGGTCCCACCGCACCCGACCCAGGAACAGCTCATCGAAGAAGCCCCGCAAGGTCGGCGGCGAGGCGACGGAGGACGTCATCGTGGTGCTCCCGGAAGTAGAAGTGGCCGCCCTCGAACAGGTGCAGCGCGAACGGGCCCGTGGTGTGCCGGTCCCAGCCGGCGAGGTCGGGTGTGCCGACGGTGTCGGCGGTCCCGCCCAGCGCGGTGATCGCGCAGGCCAGGGGCGGGGTGGGGCGGTGCTCGTAGTCGGCGACGATGGTGAGGTCCGCGCGCAGCGGCCCGAGGACCATGTCCTGCCACTCGGGGTCGTCGCGGACCTCGGCGGGCAGCGGCCCGAACTGCTCCTCGACGGCGGCGATCAGCCCGGCCTGGTCCAGGCGGTGGGCGGTGTCGTCGCGGACGTGCCGGTGCGGCGCCTCGTGCGCGGACACCAGCAGCCGCCGCGGACCCGGCCGCCCGAGGTCGCGCAACGCCACCGCGACCTCGTAGGCGACCAGCGCGCCCAGGCTGTGCCCGAAGAACGCGCACGGCCCGGCGAAATCGACCTCGGTCACGATCGCGCGCACCAGGTCGGCCATCCGCGTGTGCGACGGCTCGTCCAGGCGGGTGCCCCGGCCCGGGACCTGCACGCCCCACACCTCGACGTCGGGCAGGTCGTCGGCCCAGCGCAGGAACTCGCCCGCCGACCCGCCGCTGTGCGGGAAGCAGTACAGGCGCAGCCGCGCGTCGGGGCGCTTGCGGCGGCACAGCAGCCAGGGGTTCACCGCTTGGCCTCGATCAGCTTGGCCAGCCCGGCGACGGTCGGCGCGCGGAACAGGTCCCGCACGCCCAGTTCGACGCCCAGGTCGGCGCGCACCACCGCGACGACGCGGGTGGCCAGCATCGAGTCCCCGCCCAGCGCCACGAAGTTGTCGTCGGCCTCGACGCGGCGCAGCCCGAGGATGGTCCCGAACGCCGCCGCCAGCACCCGTTCGGTCTCGCTGAGCACCGCCTGGGCGGCCTCCGTCTCGACCTCGGGCTCTTCGTCGGCGTCGAGCCGGAACAGCTTGCGCTCGAACGGGTACGTGGGCAGCGCGGTCTTGTGGGGGCGCTCGTGGTGCAACGACGCCCAGTCGACGTCCACGCCCGCCTGCCACAGGCTGCCCAGCGCGTGCAGGAGCACGGCCGAACCGGGCACGTCCTCGGCGGGGTGCGGCATGCTCGCCACCACGACCCGCTCCGGCGCGGACTGCTGCCGCGCCAGCCCGGACAGCGTCCGCCCGGGGCCGACCTCGACCAGGGCGAGGTCCGCGGGCAGCGCGGCCAGGGCGTCGGCGAACCGGACGGTCTCCCGGAAGTGCGCGCTCCAGAACGCCGGGTCGGTGGCCTCGTCGGCGGTGACGAACCGGCCGGTCCGGTCCGACATCCACGGGATGACCGGCGGGTGCAGGGTGACCCCGGCGACCCGCTTCTCGAAGCCCGACAGCACCGGTTCGACCAGCGTGGAGTGCGCGGCCGTGCTGATGCGCAGCAGGCGTCCGTCGACGCCGTCGTGGGCCAGCCAGACCCGCAGGTCGTCCACTTCGGACAGTGGCCCGGCGACGACGCACTGCCGGGGCCCGTTGACCGCCGCCAGCGACAGCCCGCCCAGCAGCGGCGTGACCTCCGCCTCGGACAGCGGCACGGCGAGCATCGCGCCCGCCGGGATGGCGTCCATCAGCCGCCCGCGCTCCAGCACCAGGCTCAGCGCGTCCTCCACGGACAGCACGCCCGCGATGGTCGCCGCCGCGTACGCGCCGAGGCTGTGCCCGACGACCGCGCTCGGCGTGATGCCCCAGGACACCCACAGCTTCGCCAGCGCGTACTCCACGGCGAACACGGCCGGCTGGCCGACGCTCATGGTGGCCAGGAGGTCGGCGTCGCCGCGCAGCACCACGTCCCGCAGGTCGATGCCGGGCAGCGCGAGGTCCGCGCACCGGTCGAACTCGGCGCGGAACACCGGTTCCCGCCGGTACAGCTCGCGACCCATGCCGACGTGCTGCCCGCCCTGGCCGGGGAACAGGAACGCCACTCCCGGCGCGGTCTCGGGCACTGGCTTGGCGGCCAGGCGGGTGAGCTGCCCGGCGGCGTCGGCGGTGTCATCGGCGACCACGAAACCTCGGTGGGCGAAGACCTTCCGCCCGGTCTGGAGCGTCCACGCCACGTCGGCCAACGACTCGCCGGCACCCGGTCCGGAGTCGGCGGCGGCGCGGCTGAGGTGGGCGGCCAGTCGAGCACCGGCTTGGGCCGCCGCGTCGGCGCTGCGCGCGGACACCGGCAGCAACTGGTGCCCGGCCTCCGGCGTCCGAACCCGGGCCGGCGCTTCCTCCAGGACCACGTGCGCGTTGGTGCCGCCGATCCCGAGCGAGTTCACCCCGGCCCGGCGCGGCTGGTCGCCCCGCGGCCACGCCACCGCGTCCGCGCTCACCCGGAACGGCGTGGACTCCAGTTCCAGCAACGGGTTCGGCGCGCGGAAGTGCACGGTGCCCGGCACCAGCTCGTGGTCCAGCGCCAGCGCGGCCTTGATGAACCCGATCACCCCGGCCGCCGCGTCGGTGTGCCCGATGTTGGTCTTCACCGACCCGAGCAGGCAGAACCCGGTCTCGTCCACCGCGAACGCCTTGGCCAGCGCCCGCACCTCGATCGGGTCGCCGACCGGGGTGCCGGTGCCGTGCGCCTCGACGTACCCGACGGTCCGGGGATCGACGTCGGCCAGCTCCAGCGCGGCCCGGACGGCGGCGGCCTGGCCGTCCACGCTGGGCGCGGTGAAGCCGACCTTGCCCGCGCCGTCGTTGTTCACCGCCGACGCGAGGATCACGGCGTGGATGCGGTCACCCTGGGCGATGGCGTCGTCGAGACGTTTCAACGCCACCACGCCCGCGCCGTCCGACGCCACCGTGCCCTGGGCCGAGGCGTCGAACGCCCGGCAGTGCCCGTCCGGCGCGATGATCCCGGACTCGGGCTCCTCCACCGGGAACGGCACGTGCAGCGTGATGCCGCCGGCCAGCGCCAGGTCGCACTCACCGGCCAGCAACGCCTGCGCGGCGGTGTGGATGGCGACCAGCGAGGTCGAGCACGCGGTCTGCACGGTCACCGCCGGCCCGGTGAGGCCGAACTTGTAGGACACCCGGCTGGTCAGGAAGTCGACGCCGCCCGCCATCCGGAACTGCAACTCGGAGGTGTTGGGGAACCGGTGCCGGTGCTGCCGCAGGACCTCGGCGTGCCCGGTGTCGCCGCTGCCGCCGTAGACGCCGATCGCGCCGTCGAACCGGGTCGGGTCGCACCCGGCGTGCTCCAGCGCCTCCCAGGCGACTTCGAGGAACACGCGGTGCTGCGGGTCCAGCAGCCGGGCCTCGCTGGGCGCGTAGCCGAAGAACCCGGCGTCGAACCGGTCACCGCCCTCGGGCGTGCGGTCGCGCGACTCGGCGCCACCGGCCAGGTTGGTCCAGAACCCGGCGAGGTCGGGCGCGCCGGGGAACCGGCCCGCCATGCCGATGACGGCCAGGTGGGGGCTTTCGCCGTTCATGCGGGCACCTCCTGGAGTTCGGTGTTCTTGAGGGAGCGCACCGGCGACAGCAGCGGCGGCAGGACCGACAGGGCGCACACGCCCGCCGCCAGCCACAGCACGGTGCGGATGCCGAGGGGCGCGACCAGCAGGCCGCCGACGACCGCGCCGAGCGGGAGCGTGCCCCACTCGATGAACCGCAGGGTCGCGTTCATGCGGCCCATCAACCGTTCCGGCGTGGCGAGCTGGCGCATGGTCACCGACACGACGTTGTAGACGACGACGCCGAGGTAGACCACGAACAGCCCGAGCCCGAACGTCCACGCGTCTCCGGCCAGCGGCAGCAGCGCCGCGCCGATCGTGAACAGCGCGATCGACCCGATCAGCAGCGGCCCGGCGGGGACGCGGTCGCTGAGCCTGCCGCTGAGCACCGCCCCGACCAGCCCGCCCGCGTTGCCCACGGCCAGCACGATCCCGATGGCGGTCGCGCCCAGGTGCAGGTCGTCGGCCGCGAACACCACCTGCAACGCCAGCACCGCGGCGAAGGCGAAGTTGGCGGCGGCGTCGGCCAGGGCCAGGGGCCGCAGCACGGGGTGCCGCACGACGAACCGGACGCCCTCGGCGATCTCCCTGCCCAGGCCCTGGCGTTCGGCGGGCGGGGTCGCGGTGTCGCGGCCCTTGACGAACAGCAGCAGGACGAACGACCCGACGTAGCTCAGCGCGTCCACCAGGATCGCCACCGGCGCGGTGACCAGCTGCACCAGCGCGCCGCCGGCGCTCGGCCCGGCGAGCTGCGCGAACGACCGCGAGCCCTCCAGCTTGGCGTTGCCGTCGGCCAGCTGCTCCTCGGACAGCAGCATCGGCAGGTAGGACATCTGGGCGACGTCGAAGAACAGCGTGCCCAGGCCGACCACGAACGCCACCACGAACAGCAGCGGCAACGTCAGCACGTCCAGCACGTACGCGATGGGCACGACACCGAGCGCGACCGCGCGGGCCGCGTCGGAGACCAGCAGCACCGGCCGCTTCTTCATGCGTTCGACCCACGCCCCGGCGGGCAGGCCGAACAGCAGGATGGGCGCGTACTCGGCGGCGGCCAGCAGGCCGACCTGCGCGGCCGACGCGTCGAGCAGCAGCAGCGCGGCCAGCGGGAGGGCCAGCAGCGTGATCTGCGTGCCCAACAGGCTCAGGGTCTGCGCGTAGAACAGGTTGCGGAACCCGAGCAGGCGCATGACGGTCACCGGAACTCCCGCAGGCTCTTGGGGCGCATGTCCGTCCACACGGTCCGGATGTGCTCCAGGCACGCGGTCTTGGTGCCCGCCACGCCCACGGAGGTCCAGCCGGGCGGCAGGGCCCGGTCGGTGGGCCACAGCGAGTACTGCTCTTCGTCGTTGTGCACGACCGTGTAGTGGCGGTCGTCGTTGTCCTCGAACATGGTCTTCCTTCAGCGTCGGCGCGGCCGGCGCGTGCGGGGCCGGGTACGCAGGGGTGTGGGGTCCTCGCCGCCGGACAGGTGCCGCGCCAGCGAGGCGATCGTCGGGTACTCGTAGAGGGCCACCATCGGCAGCGCGCGGCCCAGCAGGTCGCGCAGGCGGCGGTGGACCCGGGCGAGCGTGAGCGAGGTGCCGCCCAGCTCGAAGAAGTTGTCGTGCACGCCGACCCGGTCCAGCTCCAGCGCGTCCCGCCACACCTCGGCCAGGTCGCGCTCCAGGTCGGTGCTCGCGGCCCGGCTGGTCGGCGCGGTGAACGTCGGCGCGGGCAGGGCCTTCTCGTCGACCTTGCCGTTGGCGTTCAAGGGGATCGCGTCCAGTGCGACGAACGCGCCGGGCACCAGGTGCACCGGCAGCCGGGCGTTCAGGTGCTCGCGCAGGTCGTCGGGCACGCGCGGCACGACGTAGGCGACCAGCCGTTCGTCGCGGGCGACCACGACCGCGTCGGACACGCCGGGGTGCGCCGACAGCGCGGCCTCGACGTGCCCGGGTTCGATCCGGTAGCCGCGCACCTTGAGCTGCTTGTCCAGGCGGCCCAGCACGTCCAGCCGCCCGTCGGCCCGCCACCGGGCCCGGTCGCCGCTGCGGTGCAGGCGCGCGCCGGGCGCGAACGGGTGCGGCACGAACCGGTCGGCGGTCAGGTCGGGGCGGCCGAGGTAGCCGCGCGCCAGGCAGTCGCCGCCCAGGTAGAGCTGGCCGGGGACGCCCACGGGCACCGGTTCGAGGTTCGCGTCGAGCACGTAGGCGGTGACGCCGTCGAGCGGTCGGCCGATGGTGACGGTCCGGTCGTCCAGCGGGGTGGCGGTGGCGTTGACCGTGGTCTCGGTCAGGCCGTAGCAGTTGACCAGCGGCACGCCGACCTCGTCCTGCCAGCGCCGGAGGGTGTCCGGATCGACCGGTTCCGCGCCGATGGACACCGTGCGCAACGTGGGCGCGGGGTCGCGGCCGTCGACCCAGGCGCGGTGCGCCCACTGCCGCCAGTTGCTGGAGGTGAGGATCGTGAAGGTGATCCCGTTGTCCCGCATCAGGTCGGTGAGGTGCTCCGGACCGGGCGCGGGGTCGGGCGCGAGGACGACGCACCCGCCGGCCGTCCACGTCGGGTAGAGCTCCTCGGCGGTGATGTCGAACCCGGCGTTGGCGAACTGGAGGACGCGCTCGTCGGCGGTGTGGCCGTAGTAGTCGGCCATGGTCAACGCCATGTTCGCCAACGCCCGGTGCGTGACCGCAACGCCCTTGGGCTCGCCGGTGGAGCCGGAGGTGTAGAGCACGTACGCCAGGTCGTCCGGATGTGTCGTGCCGTCGTGGGAGAATGACCCCCGGGGGCGCTCGGACCCGATTGTCGTACCCCCGTGGGACAATGGAGACGGGGGCCGGAGGCCGCCGCCCACCCCAGGGGAGACCACCGCGACCTCGGCGGGCAGGCGGTGGGCCAGGTCCGGCGCGCAGACCACAGTGGACACCCCGGCCGCCGCCAGCACCCGCTCCACGTACCCCTTCGGGTGGGTCGGGCTCAGCGGCAGGTAGGCCGCGCCGGCCTTCAGCACCGCCAGCATCGAGGTGATCAGGTCGATCCCGCGCGGCATCAGGAGGCCGACCACCTCGTCCGGCCGCACGTCCAGCGACGCGGCGAGGGCGTCCGAGCGGGCGTCCAGGTCGGCGTAGGTCAGCACCACGCCCTCGCCCTCCAACGCCGGACGGGACGGGAAGGTCGCGGCCGAGCGCCGGAACAGCTCGTGCACCGGCGCGCCGACGCGGGCGGGCGCGGTTTCGTGCCAGTCGCCCAGGACAAGACCCAGCTCGTCCGCCGAGAGCAGGGGGAGCCGCCGCACGGGGGTGTCGGGTGCGGCGGCTCCCGCGGTGAGCAGTCGGGTGAACTGCTCGCCGAGCCGCGACGCGGTGGGTGCGTCGAACAGCTCGGTGCTGTAGGTCAGCACGCCGGTCAACCCCTCCGGCGTGCCCTGCACGGTCAGGTCCAGGTCGAACTTCGCCGTTGACGGCAGCGGCGTGCGCAGGACCGCGGTCAGGCCGCGGAACCGGGGCCGCGCGAGGGGCGCGGGATCGGCGCTGAAGATCGTCTGCACCAGCGGCGTGTGGCTGGGGGAGCGGTCCGGGCGGACCAGGTCCACCAGGCGGTCGAACGGGACGCCCTGGTGGGTCACCGCGTCCAGCACCGACGCCCGCACCCGGCCCAGCAGCTCGCCGAACGTCGGGTCCCCGGACAGGTCCACCCGCACCGGCACGGTGTCCACGAACATCCCGATCAACCGGTCCGCCTCGGGCAGCGCCCGGTCCGCGACCGGCGTGCCGACCAACACCTCCGGCGCGCCGGTCAACCGGCCCAGCAGCGCCGCGTACGCCGTCATGAGCAGCATGAACGGGCTGGCGCGGTGCGTGGCGGCGAAGGCCGTCACGTCCGGCACGGGGAACACGTGGGTCGCGCCGGCGGTGCCGCGCACGGCCGGCCGGGGCCGGTCGGACGGCAGCGTGAGCACGTCCGGCGCGCCGGCCAGGTAGGTCCGCCACCACTCCAGCAGCCCGGGGTCCTCGGACCGCGGCCACGGACCAGCCGGCACCGGCGGCGGCTCGACGCCCGCGTACAGGTCCGCCAGCTCGTCGAACAGCACGTGCAGCGACTGCCCGTCGGACACGATGTGGTGCGTCGCCACGCCCAGCAGGTGGTCCTCGGGCCCGATCCGCACCACGGTCGCCCGGAACAGCGGCCCCCGGGCCAGGTCGAACGGCCGCTCGGCCCACTCGTCCACGTACCGGCAGGCGTCGTCGTGGTCGGGCAGCGACACCACCGGCAGCGGCACCTCCGCACCCGGGGCGACCGACGCGAACGGCTCGCCGCCGTCCGCCGGGAACGTCGTGCGCAGCGCCTCGTGCCGGGCGACGACCCGGGTGACCGCCCGCCGCAGGGCGGTCAGGTCCAGGGGCCCGGTCAGGCGGACCGAGCAGAAGACGTTGTAGAGGGGGCTGCCGGGGTGCAGTGCGTCCAGCAGCCACAGGCCGCGCTGGGCGGCCGACAGCGGCGTCGTGGTCCGGGTTTGCGCGCTCACTCGATCGGTCCTTCCGCGATGACTGCGGCCAAGACTGCGGCGCTGCGGCCGATCGGGTAATCCGGGCGGACCCGGGGCACCGGCCTTGCCCGGCGCGCGCGGATCGGCTATCGCGCGAGGTGGTGCGTGGGTAGTTCTGCCCATACCGGTATTCGCGCGGCGGCGCGATGGTTGACCGGCTGAAACCGCCGGTGGTTGTCCATCGGCTCATCGGGTGACTTCCCTGGGGGAACCAGTGAGTGCAGTAACCGTGCAGGGGCCGGTCGAACGGGGCCGGAGCCCGCGCCGGGTCGAGGTGCCCGGCGGCGGCACGCGGACGTTCGGCACCTGTGCGTGCGGCGAGTGCGCGTGGGACCTGCCGATCGACGGCGAGCCGGACTTCCGGGGCGCGGTCGAGGCCGAGGGCGGCGTCTGGTGGATCACCAACCTGTCCGACACCGAGACGCTGTTCGTCGCCGACGTGGACGACCCCGGCGAGGCGAGCGCCGTGCGGCCCGGCGAGCGGGTGCCGTTCGGGTTCGACATGGCGATCGTGACGCCCGCCCGTCGGCCCGGCCGCGTGACGGTGACCGTGTTCGCCGCCGTCACCGAGGTGCCGCCGCCGGTGGTGCGGCGGTGCCCGGCGATCCGGCCGGAGGCCCCGCAGCTGGACCCGGACGCCCGCTACTCCGCCGTGCTGGCCGCGCTGTGCGAGCGGCGCGGACCGGTGGCGCCCACGTCGGCCGACATCGCGGCCCGGCTGCGGATGAGCGCGCGGGCGGTGGACGCCCACATCGACTACCTGGTGCGCAAGCTGGAGATCCCGGAACCCGCGATCCGCCGCACCGGCTGGAAGCGGATGGCGCTGATCGAGCACGTCCGCACGCACGGCCTGGCCGGCACCGGGCAGTGGGCGAGGACGGCGTGATCCACGAGGTCTTCCGGGCCCGCGCCGCCGAACGGCCCGACTCCACCGCCCTGGTGCACGCCACCGGCCGCGTCACCTACGCCGAACTGGACCGCATGTCCGACGAGATCGCGCTGGAGCTGAGCGGGGCGGGCGTCGGCAAGGGCAACGTCGTGCCGGTCGTGCTGCCGGTCTCGCCCCGCCTGGTGGCGACCCTGCTGGCGGTGCTCAAGTGCGGCGCGGCCTACGCGGCCCTGGACCCGGCGTGGCCGCGGGAGCGGTTGCGGCGCATCGAGGAGCTGCTGCCCGGCCAGCTGTGGGTGCCCGGGCGCGGGGACAACCCGCCGCCGCTGGTGGACGAGAGCGCGGCGATGGTGTTCTTCACCTCGGGCAGCACGGGCGAGCCCAAGGCCGTCGTGTCGCCGCACGAAGCCACGATCAGGCTGTTCCAGGACTGCACCTTCGCGACGTTCGACCACACCACCGTGATGCCGCAGGTGTCGGCGGTGCCGTGGGACGCCTTCGCGTTGGAGCTGTGGGGCGTCCTGCTGACCGGCGGCACGTGCGTCCTGGTCGAGGACCGGCCGCTGCTGCCGGCGGGGCTGCGGGACCTGGTCGCCCGGCACGGCGTCAACACCCTGTTCCTGACCACCTCCCTGTTCCAGCTCGTGGTCGAGGAGGACGTGGACGCCTTCGCCGGGCTGCGGACCGTGATCACCGGCGGGGAGAAGCTGTCGGCGTGGCACGCGCGGCGGTTCCGGGCGGCGCGGCCGGAGGTGCGGCTGGTCAACGGGTACGGGCCGGTGGAGAGCGCGGTGTTCGTGCTGACCCACGACGTGGCCGCGGTGGCGGGGGAGGTCCCGCTGGGCCGGCCGGTGACCCGGACGTCGGTGCACGTCGTGGCCGGCGGTCGCGAGTGCGCGCCCGGGGAGGTGGGGGAGCTGGTCGTCGCCGGCGACGGCTTGGCGCTGGAGTACCTGGGCGACCCCGCGTCGACGGCGGAGAGGTTCGCGTGGCTGGAGCTGGGCGGCGCGCCGGTCCGGGTCTACCGGACGGGGGACCTGGGGAGCGTGGACGCCTCGGGCGTCTTCCACTTCCACGGCCGCCGGGACCGGCAGGTGAAGGTGCGCGGGCACCGGGTCGAGCCGGCCGGCGTCGAGCACGTGGCCGGCGGGGTGGCCGGGGTGCGGCGGTGCGTGGCCGTGCCGGTGCGGGAGGAGACCGGCGCCTGCCGGGCGCTGGCCCTGTTCTACGCGGGCGAGGCGGCGGAGGCCGACGTGGTGGCGCGGCTGCGCGCCGACCTGCCCGGCTACTCGGTGCCGGACCACGTGCTGAGGGTGGAGGCGTTCCCGTTGTCGCCAAACGGGAAGGCGGACACGCGCGCCCTGGTGGCCATGCTGCCCCGGACACCGTCGGCGTCCGCGCCGACCGGGGGCTCGGTGGAGGACGCCGTGGCGGCGGAGTTCGCCGCGCTCGTCGGCTCGGACGCGCGGGACCGGTCGTTCTTCGAGCTGGGCGGGACGTCGCTGGCGGCGGTGCGGCTGTGCACGAGGCTGGGCGCGCGGTTCGGCCGGTCCGTGCCGGTGTCCAGGCTGCGGTCCACACCCACGGCGGCCGGCCTCGCCGCGTGGCTGGCGTCCGCGGTCGAGCAGACCCGCGACCACGGTCCCCGCCTGACGCCGATGCAGCACTCCTTCCTGGTGCGGCACCAGGTTTCCGGCGGCGCCGACCCGCACAACCACTGCCCGCTGGTGTGGACGGTGACCGGTGCACTGGACGTGGCGGCGCTGGCGGCGGCGGTGCGGGACGTCCACCTCCGCCACGGTTACCTGCACGCCCGGTACACCGACGACGACGAGCCGCTGGCCGTGCCGGGGGAGCGGGTGGTGCGACTGGAACGCACGACCGGCGACCGCGCGGTGCTGGACGCCCGCCTGGCCGCGCCGCTGGACCTGGCGGCGGGTGTCGTGTGGCGGGCGGTGCTGGTGTGGACGGGCGAGGCGTGGCTGTTCGGCGTGACGGCGCACCACATCGCGTTCGACGGCTGGTCCCGGCACCGGCTCGCGGAGGACCTGTCGACGGCTTACGCGGCGCGGCTGCGGGGTGTCGTGCCGGAGTTCGGTGTGGACGTCCCGACGCCGGCGCGGACGTCCGCCGCGGTGGCGGCGCTGCGCGCGGCGGCGGACCTGGCGGCACAGCGCGCCTTCTGGACCGCTGAGCTGGCCGGATTGCCGAATCTCGGGTTGCGCGACGGCGACGGCGGTTCGGTGTACGCGGTAGAGCACGATGTGGACGTCGCCGCGGTGGACCGGCTGGCGCGCGAGCGGGGGACCAGCCGACTCGCCGTGCTGGTGGACGCCGTGGCGCGGGCGGTCGCCGGGCACACCGGGCAGGCGGAGTTCGGGATCGGCGTGCCGGTGACGCAGCGGTCGACGGAGGAGTTGGAACTGCCGGTGGGGTGCCTGATCGACACGGTGTGCGTGCGCGTGGGGCCGGGGCGGTCGGCGGCGGAGTCGGTCGCCGGCGCGCTCGCGCACGCCGACCTGCCGTTCGCCGAGGTCGCCCGGCTGCACGGGCCGGTGCGGACCGGTCGGCACCCGCGCTACCAGGTGATCGCGGCGGTGCAGGACTCGCCCGAGCCGGTGCTGGACCTGCCCGGGTGCGCGGTGCGGTGGCACGACGAGCCGTCGCCGCCGTTGGCGGAGCTGCAGGTCGAGCTGGTCGCGCCGGCGGGCGGTCGGGCGCGGGTGCGGGTGAGCCGCGACCCGGAGCGGGTGGGCATGGACGTGGTGTCCGCCGTGTCGGCGGCCGTGCTGGGGGCGGTCGCCGGCTGATGCCCGGTGGTGCCGCACCCCCGTGCGGCACCACCGGGAATTCCTGGTCACTATAACTTCAGTGTTGACCAAATATCGACCTCCGCGACAGCCGGGCGAGAGGCCGCCAGGGACGCCGCCGCCCGAACACCGCCGGGAGACACCGCCCGACCGTGTTGAGCCGCCCAATTGCGGGTTCCCCGTCATGGTCACGCGGTGCGTTCGATTTCTCCGCATCAACGCGGAAACGTCGCACGTGAGCATCGCTCGACCTAATGAATTCCTGCACGTGCAACCACGGAGGCCCACCGAGGCGGGCACCTGCTGTTGCCGTCCGGATGAATATGCACACCCGCCCGCAACCTGCGCGGGTGGTGTTGCGTTCCGTCACCCCATCTCGCTGAGTGTGACTGTTAGCTTGCGGACAGCGATGAACGTCCCGTTAGGACACGGTCCGGGAGATGGAGGTTCTGCTGATGAAACGATTCGCCACCGCGCTGCTCGGCGCACTCACCGCCACAGCGCTGACCGTCCCGTTCAGCCCCGCCGCGCACGCCGCGGTCGGAGAAGTCGTCGTCTACATCGCGGAGGTCGAGGAGTTGGTGACCTTCGAGAACCCGCGCGGGTGCTACGAGATCCCCGTCGGCGCGCACGTGATGACCAACCGCACCAACAAGCAGGTCGAGGTCTTCGGCGTGCCCAACTGCGGCGATCCGTTCCCGACCCCGCCGATCTGGGTCCTGCAGGAGAACTACGGAGGACACGTGCCGCCGGCCGCGGCCAGCTTCAAGGTGCCGTGAGCCCGATCGGTGGTGACAACACATCGCTTCGTCGTGGAAAGGGTGCGCGTGTCCGTGGATCTGGTCGTCGTGGGTGTCGGCTACGTCGGGCTGCCGCTGGCCGCAGCCGCTAGCGCCGCCGGCCTGTCGGTCGCCGGCTACGACACCTCGCCGGCCGTGGTGGACACCCTCCTGGCCGGGCGGTCGCACGTGCTGGACGTGTCGCACGCGCGGCTGAAGGCGATGCGCGCCAACGGGTTCACCGTGACCACCGATCCGTCGGTCGTCTCGCGCGCCGACACCGTGGTGATCTGCGTGCCCACGGGGCTGGGCCCGGACGGCGGTCCCGACCTGTCGGCCGTCCGGGCCGCCGCGGCGACCGTGTCCGACCACCTGCGGCCCGGAACGCTGGTGGTGCTGGAGTCGACCAGTTTCCCGGGCACGACCGACGAGGTCGTGCGGCCGGTGTTGGAGCGGCACGGGCTGGTGGCGGGCGAGGACTTCCCGCTGGGGTACTCGCCGGAGCGGATCGACCCGGGCAACCGGCGGCACGGCGTGCGGACCACGCCGAAGGTGGTCAGCGGGCACACCCCGTTGTGCGCCAAGCACTGCGCGGCGTTCTACGGGAGGTTCGTGGACACCGTGGTGGTGGCCAAGGGCACGCGTGAGGCCGAGATGGCCAAGTTGTTGGAGAACACCTACCGGTACGTGAACATCGCTCTGGTCAACGAGATCGCGGTGTTCTGCGACCGGCTGGGCGTGGACGTGTGGGACGTGCTGCGCTGTGCGGCGACGAAGCCGTTCGGGTTCGCCCCGTTCACGCCGGGGCCGGGGGTCGGCGGCCACTGCATCCCCGTCGATCCCCGGTACCTGTTGGACAAGGCCCGCCGCGAGGGGGCGCGGTTGGGTGTGGTGGAGGCGGCGCGGCGGGTGGACGCCGCGATGCCCGGTTACGTGGCGCGGCGGGTGGCGCGGCTGCTCGCCGACGACGGCAGGACCGTTGCGGGGTCACGGGTCCTGCTGCTCGGCGTGGCGTACAAGGCCGACGTGCCCGACACGCGGGAGTCGGCGTCGATCCGCGTGGCGGACGAGTTGACCGCGTTGGGCGCCCGGATCTCCTACCACGACCCGGTCGCGGGTCCCGTGCCGCGGCTCGGGCCACCGGTGACCGACCTGGACTCCGCTCTGCGCGACAGCGACGCGACCGTCCTGCTCGTCCCGCACGGCGGCTACGACCTGAGCCGGCTGGCCAGGAACGCACGGCTCCTGCTCGACGTCACGGGACGCGTTCCCGGAGGGGAGGTCCAGCGCCTGTAGTGCCTGCCGCGCCCGGGGTGACGTACCCGCCACGCGGCTCTGCCATGCCAACTCGTGTAGTGAAGGAGAGTGCAGGGAATGACCACGGCTGTCAGGAACACCCGGCTGGAGAAGCGGTTCGAGAAGTGGGACGTCGACGGCAACGGGACGATCGAGCGGTCGGACCTGGAGTCCGAGGCGCAGCGCATCCTCGCGGCGTTCGGGGAGTCCCCGCAGTCGCCGAACGGGCGCGCGGTGGTGGACTCGTTCCGGTACACGTTCGACTACCTGGCCGACAGGGCCGGCGTGGGGCCGAACGGTTCGCTGAACCAGGACCAGTTCCTCCAGGTGATCGAGCGCGAGGTGTTCGCGGGCGGTGACGCGGGCTTCGGGCGCGTCGTGCGGCCGATGATCCAGGCCATCCTGAACCTGTGCGACACCGACGGCGACGGTGAGGTCAGCGAGGCCGAGTTCGGCAAGTGGCTGAAGGCGGTCGGGGTGGACCCGTCGCAGGCCAGGGAGGCCTTCCAGCAGATCGACACCGACCGCAGCGGTCACCTGTCGGTGGAGGAGCTGGTGCAGGCGGTCAAGGCCTACCACTTCGGCACGCTGGAGGCCGAGCTGCTGGGCTGAGGTCGGGCCGCCGGCGCGGGGTCCCGGGTGCGAACGGGATCCCGCGCGGGCGTGCTCTCAGCGGGCGAGGAGGTCGCGGACGGTCTTGACGACCAGGTCCGGGGCCTCTTCGGCCATGAAGTGGCCGCAGTGGACGGTGTCGTGGTCGAGGTCGGTGGCCTGGCGGGCCCAGATCGCGCGGGCGTCGAAGCCGAGGAGCGCGCCCCAGTCCTGTTGGCGGACGGCGACCGGCATGCGCAGCGGGGTGTCGCGGTCGGCGGTGTCGTCCTCGACGTCCACGGTGGCGGAGGCGCGGTAGTCGGCGACGATCGAGGGCACGGCTGCGCGGGACTTGCGCAGGTATTCGGCGCGGACATCGGGCGGGATGGCGGCGGGGTCCCGGGTCCAGATGTCGAGGAAGTGGCCGAAGAAGTCGTCGGGGGCGGCGGCGATGAGCCGTTCGGGCAGGCCGGGTGGCTGGGCCATGAGGAACAGGTGGAACCCGATGGCGGCGGTGGTGCCGTGCAGGACGTCCCACATGTCGAGGGTGGGCAGGACGTCCAGGGCGGCGAGGTGGGTCACCCGGTCGGGGTGGTCGAGGCCGGTGCGGACGGCGACCAGCGCGCCGCGGTCGTGGCCGACGAGGGCGAAGCGGTCGTGGCCGAGGGCGGCGGCGACCTTGACGACGTCCTGGGCCATGGTGCGCTTGGCGTAGGTGCGGCCGGTGTCGGCGGGCTTGTCGCTGTCGCCGTAGCCGCGCAGGTCGGGGGCGATGACGGTGTGGTCGGCGGCGAGGTCGGCGGCGACGTGGCGCCACATGAGGTGGGTCTGCGGGAAGCCGTGGAGGAGGACGACCGGGGTGCCGGCGCCGCCGGTGGCGACGTTGAGTTCGACGCCGTCGCCGACGGGGACGCGGTGGTGGGTGAAGCCGTTGATGTGCATGGGTCCACGGTGGCGCGGGGCGCTCAGCAACGGGTCAGCGTCCACTGAGCACTAGGGTGGCGCGGGTGGGGTCGGTGCGGTTCGGGGTGCTCGGCCCGCTGGTCGCGTCGGGCCCGCGGGGGCCGTTGGCGTTGCCCGGTCCGCGGCACCGTGCCGTGTTGGCGCGGTTGCTGGTCGCCCGGGGGCGGGTGGTGCCGGTGGAGCGGTTGGTGGCGGACCTGTGGGAGTCGCCGCCGGCCGGGGCGGTGGGCGCGGTGCAGACGTTCGTGTCGGCGTTGCGGCGGGTGTTGGAGCCGGATCGTGCGCCTCGGGCGGCCGCGCGGGTGCTGGTGACCGCGCCGCCGGGGTATGCGCTGGTGGCGGACGAGGTGGACGCTTGGCGTTTCGAGGCGCTGGTGGGTTCGTCTTCGGGTTCCTCGTCGGTGGGTTCGGCCGGTTCCGCGGTGTCGGTGGCGGACTGGGACGAGGCGTTGGCGTTGTGGCGGGGGCCGGCGTACGCGGAGTTCGCCGAGCACGGGTGGGCGCGGGCCGAGGCGGGGCGGTTGGCGGAGTTGCGGTTGCTGGCGGTGGAGCGGCGGGCGGCGGCGCTGGTGGGGGAGGGGCGGTCGGCGGAGGCGGTGCCGGACCTGGAGGTGCAGGTCGAGGGGCACCCGTGGCGGGAGGAGTCGTGGCGGCTGCTGGCGTTGGCCCAGTACCACGCGGGTCGGCAGGGTGACGCGCTGCACGTGCTGCGGCGGGCCCGCGACCTGTTGGCGGCCGAGCTGGGAGTCGATCCGGGCCCGGCCTTGCGCACCCTTGAGTCGGACATCCTGAACCACACCCTCACCCCACCCACTCCCGCCGTCACCACCACTCCCGGGTCCGCCGGGTCCGCCAGGGTCGCCGGGGTCGCCGGGTCTGCCGGGGTCGCCGGGGTCGCCGGGGTCGAGTTGGTCGGGCGGGCCGGTGAGTTGGCGGTGCTGGCGGCCGCTGCCGAGTCGGTCGCCGATCGGCCGCGGCTCGTGCTGGTGTCCGGGGAGGCGGGGGTCGGGAAGACCGCGTTGGTCGAGTCCTTCGCCGACCGTCTCGCCCGGTCGGGCTGGACCACCGCCCAGGCCGCCAACCCCGACACCCGCGACACCCCGGCCGCCTGGCCCTGGACCCGCCTCCTCGACACGCTCGACGGCCCCCGGCCGACCGCGTTCCCCGACCGGTTCCACTGGCACCGCGCCGTCCTCGACCACCTCGCCCGCGCCGCACCCCTCCTGCTGGTCCTCGACGACCTCCACTGGGCCGGCGAGGAGACCCTGGACCTGCTCACGACCGTCCTGGCCCACCCGGCGCGGCTCCTGGTCGTCGCCACCTACCGCGACACCGACCCCGGTCCCACCCTGACCGCCTTCCTCGGCCGCGCCGCCCGTCTCGACCCGAGTCGCCTGCACCTGCGCGGACTGTCCCGGGACGCGGTCGCCGAGCTGGTCCGCCGGACCACCGGCCGCGAGGAGGGGGCCGACGACGTCCACCGGCGCAGCGGCGGCAACCCGTTCTTCGTCCGCGAGCTGGCCCGCCTGCTCGCCACCGACCCGGACTCGGTCCCCACCGGCGTCCGGGACGTCGTCCGCCACCGCCTCGCCCAGCTGCCCGACCAGGTGGGCGGGGTCCTGCGGCACGCGGCGGTCATCGGCACGGACGTCGACCTCGACCTCCTGGACCACCTGCTCGGTGACGCGCTCGACGCCGTGGAGACCGCCGCCGAGCGCGGTTTCCTGGTCGAGCACGGGCCGGGCCGTTACCGGTTCGCGCACGTGATCGTCCGCGACACCCTCTACCAGGACCTGTCCCGGGCGCGCCGCGCCCGCCTGCACTCCCGGATCGCCGACGCCGTCGCCCACCTGCACCCCGACGACCCCGCGACCCTGGCGCACCACCTGCTGGCCGCCGGCGACACCAGTCCCCGCGCCGGTCACGCCGCGCGCGCCGCGGCCCACGCCGCCGAAGCCCGGTTCACCCCGCACGAGGCCGCGCGCCTGTTCCGCGCCGCTCTGGACCGCCTCACCGACGTCAACGACCGCCTGGACGTCCTGATGGGCCTGGCCCGCACCGAGGCCGTCACCGGCAACCTGGTCGAGTCCCGCGCCCACCGCGCCGCCGCCCTGGACATCGTAGAATCGTTGAACAATCCCCACCTCACCGCACGCGTGATCACCGCCTCCGACACCCCGACCATCTGGACGACCCCCGACGACCCGGCCCTGGCCCACCGCCTCGCCGCCGCAGCCGAAGCGACACTCGCCGCCGGCACCGGGGACGCCGGTACCGGGGACGCTGGCACCCGTGACGCCGGCGCCCGTGACGCCGGCGACACCCAGCACGCCGCCGGCCCCCGGGACCGCAGCGCCGCTGTGGATCGCGGCGACACCTGGGGCGACGCCGAGCGCAGCCGGTTGCTCGCCACCATCGCGCTGGAACTGCGCAACACCGGGGGAGAGCGGGCGAGGGAAGCGGCTTGCGAGGCGGAGCGGTTGGCGCGGCGGGCAGGTGACCCGGCCACGTTGGCGTTCGCCCTCAACGCCCGGTTCATCCAGTGCTTCGAACGCGCCGGCCTGGCCCGGGAACGGGCGGCGATCGGAGCCGAACTGGTCGACCTCGCCACCCGGCACGACCTGGTGCCGTTCGCCGTGCTGGGCCACCTCGTCCTGGTCCAGGCGAACAGCGCCCTGGCCGAGTTCGCGACCGCCGACCACCACGCCACCGAAGCCGACCGGCTGGCCGAGGACCACGGCCTGCCGCTGGTGGGGGTGTTCACCGACGGCTACCGGGCCCTGCGCGCCACGGTGGCGGGTGGACCGAACCCGTACCCGGCGCTGGCCCGCCGCCTAGCCGGCACCGGTATGACCGGTGTCGATGTCCTGCCGCTGGCCGAGCTGTGCTGGAAGGTCCAAAACGGACAGGAGGTGGAGTCGGCGGTGGCGGATTTGCCGCGCGACCTGCTGTACGAGGCGCGGGCGTGCCTGCGGGCGGTGCAGGCGATCCGGGAGGGCGACCGCGACACCATGACGCGCCTGTACGCCGAACTCCTGCCGGCGGAGCACGAACTCGCGGGCGCGGGCAGCGGGATGCTCACCCTCGGCCCGGTGGCGCACTACCTGGGCGACCTGGCCACGGCCCTCGGCAACCCGACCAAAGCCGCCACCCACTACCGCCGCGCCCAAGACCTCGCCCGAAAGGCCAAAGCCCCGCACTGGACCGCCGCCGCCGAACGAGCCACCAAACCGCCGCCGAACCCGCCGACTGAACCCTCACGGCACGGCGGTCGGGTGGAAGACCACCGGTAGTTCCGGGTTCATCCCCACCTCCGGCCCCGTGCGCGGCTCGGGGGTGCTGATCAGTATGTTGTAGTGGTTCGGGTGGTGGCAGGCGTCGAAGCCCAGGACCGTCCCCACCAGCCGCCCGTCCACCCGCACCTCGTCGCCCCGGTCGATCACGCCGGCGTTGCCGATCTCCACGAAACCCAGGAACCCCACCCGGTCGATCCGCGCGCCGGGTGTGGTGTCGGTCTGGTCGGTGGTCACCAGTTCGTGCACCTCGCCCTGCCGCACGCACCGGCTCGCGAACGGCTCCAGGCTCATGCCCCGATCCTCCCGGCGGTGCACGAGCACCTTCACCACCCGGCTGCCGACAGCCCGCTTCGGCCCGTCCTCCAGCATCACGCCGCGTCCTCCGCCACCACGCCGTCCTCCGCCACCACGCCGTCCTCCAGCATCACGCGCCTTCCCTCCGGTACACCTCGTCGACCAGCGCCAGCACCTCCAGGCCCGGGTCCCGGTACGCCGGCCCCAGGGCGATCGCCCGCGCGAAGTCGGCCAGCACGCCCTCGTACTCGTGCCACAGCGAACCCTTGAACTCCGGGTGGCCGGCGAGCATGTCCGCCCGCCGCACCGACCCGTCCGCCAACCGCACCTCGACGTCCTTGACCTCGCCCGGGTACGACCAGTCCAGCTCGACCGTCGCCGAGCACCGCCCGCTCCCGGCCAGCTGCAGCAGCGCCTGCCGGTCCACGCCGTCCGCGTCGCGCACGACCTTCGCCGCCACCAGGCGCAACGGCCCGAGGAACAGCCGCGCCAGGTCCAGCGCGTTCGGGCCGTTGTCGGCGACGCACCCGCCGCCGCTGCGCGCCATGTCCAGGTACCAGCGGTCCCGGCCGACGTGGTCCTCGATGCGCTCCAGGTACCGCACCACCACCGACGACACCGCCACCCCCGCCAGGGCGTCGCGCAACGCCAGCACGTTGCGGTTGTAGCGGCGGTGGAAGGCGGTGAACAGGACACCGCCCCGCCTCGCCAGGTCCTCGCCGTCGGCCAGCCGGGTCGCCAGCGGTTTCTCCACGCACAGCGGCAGGCCGGCGGCCAGCACGTCCCGGCCGATGGCGGCGTGGGTGTCGTTGGGCGCGGTCACCACGACGGCGTCCAGGCCGCCGTCGGCGAGCATCGCCCGGTGGTGCAGGTAGTCGCGCACGCCGTGCCCGGCCAGCACGTCCCGGTCCACGTCGCACACCGCCACCAGCTCGAACTCCGCCGACCGCTCGATCGCCGCCAGGTAGAACCGGGAGATCACCCCCAACCCGACGACGCCGACCCGGATCACCCGGCCGCTCGCAGGGCCGGCGCGACCGCGCGCAGCTCGTCGTACAGCTCCTCCGGCAACGGCACCCCGTGCGCCCGACGCCACCGCGCCCGCTCGCCCTCCCACCAACCGGGGTAGACCACCGGCGACCGGGGATCGACCGGGTCGCAGCCCAGCACGGCGGAGAACAGCCGGTCGGCGTCCACCCCGAACCCGGAACGCAGCCGGTCCGGCGCGATCACCAGGGCCAACACCCCGATGTCGTCATCCGCCCCACCAGTGGAAGCCGCCGAGCCGCCGCCCGCCGGGCCGCCGCCCACCGGGCCGAGGGCGGCTCCCGGGACCAGCGCCGACAGCACCTCCACCAGCAGCCCCAGCCCGAACCCCTTGTACGCGCCGGTCCCCGGCGACCCGCCCAGCCACAGCAGCCGAGCCTCACCCCGGTCGAACGCCGCCGGATCGGTCACCGGCGCGCCCGACTCGTCGGCCAGCCACCCCGGCGGCACCTCCCGTCCCTCCCGCGCGGCCGCCCGCACCCGACCGGTCGGCACCACGGTCGTGCTCATGTCCAGCACGAACGGGTGACGCTCGCCCGCCGGGCACGCCAACGCCAACGGGTTCGTGCCCAACAACGGCTCCCGCCCGCCCGGCGGGGGAGCGATGCGCTGCCCGCCGCAGTTGGACGCCACCAGCCCGACCATCCCGTGCTCCACCGCCCGCGCCGCGTGGAAGCCCGCGCACCCGATGTGCGTGGCGCCGCGCAGCGACACCAGCCCGACCCCGTGCCGCGCCGCGCGCGCCGCCGCCAGGTCCACCGCCTGCGCCGCCGACCACAGGCCCAGCGCGCGTCGGGCGTCGGCGTGCACGCACGCGCCCAGGTCCGCCGTGACCAGCATGTCCGCGGCCGGGTCCGCCCGGCCGGAGGACAGCAGCGGCAGGTACAGGCGGGTCAGGTTGACCAGGCCGTGGGAGCTCACGCCGGTCAGGTCGCCGTGGCACAGCGCCCGCGCGGCGACCCGCGCCCGGTCCGGCGGCACCCTGCGGTCGGCGAACACCCCGGTGACGGTCTCCAGCAGGGTCGGGTAGGGCACGACGACGGTCATGTTCCTCCGTTCCGGGCGAACCGCACGACGACCTCCCGCACCACCGCGGAGAACCGGTCCAGCTCCTCCACGTCGGCGAACTCGCCGCGCGCGTGCGCGTTGTTGGCGTGCAGCGACCCCGGACCGAGCACCACGGTCCGGGTGTCCGGCACGTCGGCCAGCCAGATGGCGTCGCAGGTGAACGCGGGCTCGTGCGCGGGCCAGCGCGGCACGACCGCGTCCAGCAGCGGCACGTCCCGGGCGGGCAGCGCGGGCAGGCCGTGCTTGCGCCACACCAGCCGCGTGATGGCCGCCGCGTCCACGGCGGTGCGGTGGAACGGCGGCACCGTGCGGAACCGGCGGCCGAACTCCGCCAACCCCTCCACCAGCGACCGCTCCAACGCCTTGGTCATCACCCGCGCCGACTCGGTGCTGCCGTAGGACAGGTTGAGCAGCAGCTCGCCGCTGCCGTAGACGCGGTTGTGCATGCGGCCGGTGTGCAGGCCCGCCAGGCACAGCTGCCCATCGGGCACCCGCACCAGCGACGCCGCCAGGTGCTGGGCCAGGAACCCCAGCAGCACGCTCGCGTTGTGCCCGGCGTGCGGCTGGTCGTCCACCGCGTCCTCGCCCGACACCCGCACGCTCGCGGTCATCGCCGCGGTGCAGCGCGGCAGGTAGCGCAGGCCGGTCGGCTCGCAGAACACGTTGAGCCGCCCGTGGAACCCCGCCTCCACCAGCGGGCGGGTGCCGAAGGAGCCCATCGCGCCGCCCTCCTCGCCGGACACCGCCTGCACCAGCACGCCGACGTCGCGCCCCACCGCCGAGTCGGCCACCGCCGCCCGCAGCCCCGCCAGCAGCGCGACCGCCGGCCCCTTGGCGTCGATCGCGCCCCGCCCCCGGAACCGCGACCCGTCGAACGACACCGGCTCGAACGGGGCCACGGTGTCCAGGTGCACGTTGAACATGACGGACGGCTCCGCCTCGCCGTAGCGCAGCACCAGGCTGGGTTGGCGTTCCAGGAACCGCGGGTCCTCGGCGACGGCCTCGCGCACCACCGCCGGCACGTCCGGCCGGTCCACCGCCGCGGGCGACGCCGGTCCGAAGTGGACGGTGGTGAACCCGATCTCCTCGGCCGCCGCCCGGAAGGTGTGCATCGCGTCCCACAGCCGCACCTCGGCCGTGGTCTCCAGCGGACCCGCCGTGGGGATGCGCAGCAGCCCGAGCAGCAGGTCCCGGTCCGGCGCGATCACCGCAGCAAGCCCTCCATCGCCCGGCCCGCCGCCACGAACGCCGCCGCGTCGGGCGCGCCGGACACCCCGGGCCGCAGCGACACGTGCGGCTCCAGCGACCACGCTCCCCGGTAGCCGCGGGCGCGCAGGAGTGCGACGCAGTCGGCGACCCGCGCGGCGCCCTGCCCCGGCGGCACGAACCGGTCGCCGACCGCGTCTTTGACGTGCACGTGGGCCACGTGCGGCGCGATGCGCTCCAGCAGCGCGTACGCGTCGTAGCCGTGCGGCACGCCGTTGCCGGTGTCGAACAGCAGCCGCAGCCCCGGCGCCTCGGCCAGCAGCTCCAGCGCCCGGTCGGCACCGCCGCCCGCCCACCCCGCGCAGTTCTCGTGCACCAGCACGACGCCCGCGGACCCGGCCAGCTCCGCCAGCGTCGCGACGCGCGCGATCACCAGGTCGCGCCACCGCCGCTCGCCCAGCCCGTCGTTGGGGTAGGACATGATCCGGATGAACGGCGTGCCCAGCGCGTCGCACCGGGCCAGCAGGGTGTCCAGCTCGGCCAGGTCGTCCTCGAACGGCGCGGTGATCGGCCGGGTGAACCCGCCGATCCGCGACGCCAGGCACACCGCCCGCACCCCGCTGTCCGACAACGCCTTCGCGACCTCGCCGAACTCCCGGTCCGACAGCTCGGCGACCGGCCGGTGGTCGATCGTGCGCAGCTCGATCGCCGACCAGCCCAACGCGGCGAGCGCGGCGAGCTGACCGGGGAGGTCTGCCGCGGCCTCGTCGGTGATGCCGGCCAGGACGTCCTCGGCGGGCCGGGCGGCGGGCACGTCCTCAGCGCGCATGGGCGGGGACCTGGTGCTCGGCGCGGGCCGCCGGGACGACCGGCTCGGCGCAGATGTTCTTGGCCACCGACAGCAGCTGCACCACGTCGGTGGCGAACGCGAAGCCCCGCGCGTGCTGGTCGCCGGAGCCGTGGAAGAGCTGGTAGGCCCGGACCACCCACTCGGTCAGCGAGTCGTCGCGCAGCACCTCGTGCCTGCGGTGCCCGTTCACCGTCACCGTCAGCTGCGAGTGGTCGTCGTCGGCGCTGACCGCGAAGTGGCCCACGGCCGTGCCGCGCTCGAACTCCACGGTGATCCGCCGCTCCCGCACCGGCGAGGTCAGGTCCGAGCTGACCTCCGTGCGCGCGCCGCTGTTGTGCCGCAACCCGACCCGCGCCCCGCCCATCCGGGCCACCACCACGTCCCCGACGACCAGGTCGAACCCGGCCGCGTGGGTGACCCGCGCGTTGCCCGCCAGCCGCAGCGCCAGCCCCACCCCGTGCGGCAGCTCCACGTCGAACGCCGTCTGGTGGCTCGGCCGGGTCAGCGACCGCCGGAACCGCGGCTTGTTCTGCACGATCGACACCGACCGCAGCTCGCCCAGCCCGCCGCCGCGCACCAGCTCCAGCAGCCGCACGGTCAGCGAACTGGTCAGCCACGGCTCCACCACCGCGATCCGCAGCCCGTGGCGGCGGCGCAGCCGCGTGATGCGCGCCAGGTCGTCGGTGTCGGCGGCCAGCGGCTTCTCCACGATCAGGTTGCGGAACCCCAGCTCCGCCAACTGCCCGATCACCTCGGTGCGCACGCTGGGCGGCGTGCACACGTGGGCCACCGCGTCGGCCGGGTCCAGCAGCCGCGCCGCCTCGCCGACGCTGCCCGCGGTCACCAGGCCCGGCCGGTCGCCCAGCACGCGCCGCGGGTCGCACGCCACCACCGGCTCGTCCCCGAACAGCGGCCGGGCGCCCGCCCGCGCCCGCGCCAGCACCGGCAGGTGCAGCTCGGCCCCCGCCCGGCCGAGTCCCACGACGAGTGTCCGCACCATTGCACCCCTGGTGTTCGAGAGCCCCACAAGACACACGAATAACCGCGTCCGAATTGATCCATAACGACGTTGTACGAACTCGGCCGTGCTGTCAACTCGGGTTAGCCGAGTTGACCAGGAAGAGTGAACTCGGCAGTGTGCGGACGTCCCCGCACACGCCTGCCATACGCTCCGAACCGTGCTCGCGACAGCGGAGGTGAGTGGGCTGACCGTCCCTTTCTTCACCCAATCCGACACGTTTTCCCGGCTGTGGCCCACAACCCGTCGGCACATTGTCGAGGTCGCCCGGAACGGCAAGTATTCCCACGGCGCCAAGGTGGCCGAACTGGAGCGCGCGCTGGCCGACTACACCGGCGCGCGGCACGTCGTGGGCGTGGGCAGCGGCACCGACGCGCTGGTCCTGCTGCTGCGCGCGTGCGGCCTGCGCCCCGGTGACGAAGTGGTCGTGCCCGCGTTCTCCTTCATCGCCACCGCCTCCTCGGTCGTGCTGGCCGGCGGGCGGCCGGTGTTCGCCGACGTCGAGCCCGACGGCTACGGCCTCAGCGCCGCCTCGGTGGCCGCCGTCGCCGGGCCGCGCACCCGGTTCGTCATGCCCGTGCACCTGTTCCATCACACCGCCGACATGACCGCGCTGACGTCGCTGGGCCTCACCGTCGTGGAGGACAGCGCCGAGGCGATCGGCATGCGCCACGGCGGCGTCCACGCCGGGCTGCTGGGCGCCGGGGGAGTGCTGTCCTTCTTCCCCACCAAGACGTTGGGCGCGATCGGCGACGCCGGCGCGGTGCTCACCGACGACCCCGCCGTCGCCGACACCGTCGCCGCGCTGCGCCACCACGGCCGCTTCGGGCCCACCCTCGGCGACTTCCCCGCGATCAACACCACCACCGGCGCGGCGGGCCAGAACTCCAAGATGGACGACCTGCAGGCCGCCGTGCTGCTGGCCAAGCTCGGCCGGCTGGAGGCCGACGTCCGCCGCCGCGCCGCGCTGGCCGACCGCTACGCCGAGCGGCTGACCGGCGTGCCGGGCGTGCGCAAGCTGCCCGCCGCCCGGCCCGGCGTGCGGGGCGTGTTCTACGTCTACGTGGTCGAGGTCGACCGGCGCGACGAGCTGGCCGCGCACCTGGCCTCGCGCGGGGTGGAGACCGAGGTGTACTACCCGACGCCTTTGCACCTCCAACCCTGTTTCGCCGAACTCGGCCACCGGCCGGGCGATTTCCCGCACGCCGAAGCCGCGTGCCGGCACACCCTCGCATTGCCGCTCTACCCGGATTTGCCGTTCTCCGCCGTGGACCGCGTTTGTGCGGAAATCGCCGATTTCCTGAGCGGGAGGACCGCGTGAGCATCCCGTTCTTCCCGCCCGACCTGTTCGACGTCGAGGAGTTGCTCGACCTCGTGCACGAGGTGGGGACCGCGCCGGAACAGCGGTTCATCCTGGGCGCGCGCACCGCCGAGTTCGAATCCGCGATGCGCGAATCCCTCGGCGTCGCCGACGCGATCGCCTGCGGCAGCGGCACCTCCGCGCTGACCCTCCTGCTGCACGCGCTGGACGTCGGCCCCGGCGACGAGGTCGTCGTCCCCGCCTACGGCTGCGCGCCGCTGGCCGCCACGCCCGTGCTGCGCGGCGCGACCCCGGTGTTCGCCGACGTGGACCCGTGGACGATGGTCGTGGACCCGGTCGAGGTGGAGAAGCTGGTCACCGGCCGCACCAAGGTGATCATGCCCGCCCACGTGTTCTCCGTGATGGCCGACATGCCCGCCCTGCGCCGCGTCGCCACCGACGCCGGCGTGCGGCTGCTGGAGGACAGCGCCGTCGCGCAGGGCGGGGTGCTGGCCGGGCGGCCCGCGGGCACCTGGGGCGACGCGGGCGTGTTCTCGTTCGTGCAGGTCAAGACGTTCGGCATGCCCGGCGAGGGCGGCATGGTCGTCACCGGCGACCCCGCGCTGGGCCGGGCGGTGCGGATGCTGCGCAACCACGGCCAGGACGGCCGCACCCGGTTCCTGCACCACCGCGTCGGCCACAACAGCCGGTTCGACGAGCTGATGGCCGCCTTCCAGCTGCGCAGGCTGGCCGGCCTGCCGGGGCGCCTGGAGCGCCGCGCCCGCATCGGCGACTACTACACCGAGCGGTTCACCGGCCTGCCCGGCGTCCTGCCCCCGCCGCCCGGGCGCGACGGGCGGTGCTTCTACGTCTACTCGCTGCTCGCCGAGCACCGCGACGACCTGCGCGACCACCTGGCCGCCGCCGGCGTCGGCTCGCACGTCTACTACCGCGACCCGCTGCCGGCGCAACCCGCGTTCGCGGCGTTCGCGCCCGACCGGGACTGGCCGGGCGCGCGGCACGCCTGCCGCCGGCAACTGGCCATCCCCGTGTACCCGCACCTGACCGACGCCCAGGTCGAGCGGATCGCCGACGAGGTGTGCCGCTTCGCACTGTCCCGAGGAGCCCGATGACCACGCTCGCCCCGCCCGGCCGCGTCCGCGCGTACGTCCGGCTGGCCAAGCTCGACATCCTGGACTACTACCTCGGCGTCCTGGTCGTGTGGGCGCTGCTGCCCGCCGACCTGCGCCTCGACGGCCTCGTGCTGGCCACGATGGCGGTGTTCCTGATCGGCGAGGTCGTCGTCATGGCGGCCATGGTCGCCCTCGACGACCTCACCGGGTTCCGCGACGGCAGCGACATCACCAACTACGCCCCCGACGACCCGCGCCGCCGCCTCGAACGCAAACCGCTGGTCGCCGGCACCCTCACCGAACGCCAGGTGGTGCGGTTCGCCTGGATCACCTGCGTCGTCGGCGCGGCGCTCTGGCTCGCCGCCGTCGCCATCGCGCCCCACCGGCCACAGTGGACGGTCGTGGTCATCGCGGTCACCTACTTCTTCTCCGTGCAGTACTCGTGGGGCGTCAAGCTCAGCTACCACGGGTTCCAGGAGTTCTTCCTGGCCGGCCTCGGCTTCGCGGTCGTCCTCGCCCCCTACGGCCTGGCCACGGGCGCCCTCGACGGCAACGTGGTCGTCCAGGCCCTGCTGTTCGGCATGGGGCCGCTGCTGTTCGGCGTCTACTCCAACACCAACGACGTCGAGGGCGACCGCCGCGTCGGCCGGCCCACCGTCGCCGCCCTGACCACCCCGCGCGGCAACATGTGGTTCGTCATCGCCCTGTCCGCCCTGGAGACCGCGCTGGTCCTCGCCGCGCCGTTCCTCGGCGCGCCCTGGTGGTTCGGGTTCGCGCTGCTGCCCACGATCCTCATGCGCGTCAACCAACTGCGCGTCGGGTTCGCCGACGGCGGCATCCTGCGCGCCCGCCGCCTGGGCATCCGCACCCACCGCGTCACCGTGGTCGCGCTGATCGTGGTGAACCTGCTGTGAGGCCGGACGCCGACGTCGTCGTGGTGGGCGCCGGCATCGCCGGGCTCACCGCCGCCCACGAGCTGCGCCGCGCCGGCCGCGACGTGCGGGTCCTGGAGGCCGCCGACCACGTCGGCGGGCGCATGACGACCCTGCGCCGCGACGGGTTCCTCATCGACACCGGCGCCGAGCAGCTGCCCACCCGCGGCTACCCGGCCACCTGGGAACTGCTGGCCCGCCTCGGCCTGGGCCGCGGCGACGCACCCCGCATCCGCCGCCACCTCGCCGTGTGGCGCGACGGCCGCGCCCGCCCCGGCCTGGCCCACCCGCGCGGCCTGCTCACCGGCGCGGGACTGCCCGTCGCCGCGCGCCGCGCGCTGGTCCGCGTGCTCAGCGACCCGCACGACCTGGACCACCCCGAGCGCGGCCCGCACGACACCGTCGCCGCCTACGCCGCCGCCCGCCACCCCGACCTGCTGCGCTACCTGTGCCAGCCGGTGGTGTCGGGGTTCTTCGGCTGGGACCCCGAGCGCTCCGCCGTCGCGCCCCTGCTCGCGATCCTCACCTCCTGCGGCACCACCCACTCCTGGCGCACCTACCGCGACGGCATGGACACCTTCGCCCGCGCGCTGGCCGCCGACCTCGACGTCGAGTGCGGCGTCCGCGTGGACGGCGTCGTCGCCGAACCGGGCGGCGCGCGGGTCGTGTGCGGCGCGGACGAGATCCGGGCCCGCGCGGTCGTGCTGGCCGTGCCCGCGCCCGTCGCGCGCCGCCTGCACGCCAACCCGCCCGACCACGAACGGCTCTACCTCGACGCCTGCACCTACACACCGGTGCTCAAGGCCCACCTCATGCTCGACACCCGGCCCCGGTCGCGCAGCTACGTCCTGCTCGTGCCGTCGGTGGACAGCGCCGCCCTGTCCACGATCATCCTCGACCACGTCAAGCACCCCGGCCGCGCGCCCGCCGGCCGCGGCCTGGTCAGCCTCATGGCCGCCCCCGCCGCCACCCCGAGCCTGCTCGACGCGCCGGACCACGAGGTCGTCACCGCGCTCACCACCGCCGCCGAGCGGTTCCTGCCCGAGGTCGGCGCGGTGTGCGACGCCGTGGTCAGCCGGTTCCGCCACGGCCTGCCCGAGGCCACGCCCGCCGCGCTGGCGTTGCGCGCCGGGTTCGCCGACCGCCTCGGCGGGGTCGTCGACTACGCCGGCGACTGGGTCGGGCTGGTGCCGTGCAGCGAGGCCGCCGTGCGGTCCGGCAGGCGGGTCGCCGCCCGGGTGCTGGCCGCCGTCCCCGGGAGGCAACCCGTATGAGGCCGCACGACATGGGCACCCTGTTCGACCGGGTCGCCGCCCGCCGCCCGCACACCTCCGTCGTCCTGGACCGGCCCTTCGACATCGCCCCGCACCTGGGCACCGCGTTCACCGTCGGCCAACTCGCCGCCCTGGTCCGGGAAGCCGCCGGGTGGCTGTTCGCCGCCGGCGCGCGGCCCGGCGACCGGGTCGCGGTGGTCAAGCGCAACCACTACGACTACGACCTGCTGGCGTGCGCGGCCATCCGCATCGGCGCGCTGCCCGCCCTGCTCTCCGGCCACCTGCCCGACGACACCCTGGAGATCCTGCTCAAACGCCTGGACCCGGCGGTCCTGGTGACCGACCGCGCCGTGCCGCCGCACGCCGCGCGGCGCGTGCTGTCGCTGGGGGAGGGGCCGTTCACCCTCGACCACGTGCGCGGCGCGCCCGCCCCGCCGCCGTGGCGCCGCCGCGACGACGACCCGCTGATCGTCAACCACACCTCCGGCACGACCGGCGTCCCCAAGCTCGTCGTCCACACCACCACCACGCTGGTCAAGAAGCTCGCGCGGTTCGAGTCGCTGCGGTTCCCGGTCGTCGGGCTGCGCCGCGACGACGTGGTCGCCAACGCCTCCGCCTACGCCCACGGCCGCACCTTCTGCTGGACCGGCAGCGTGTTCTGCCTGCGCCCGCGCGAGATCGTGCTGCTCAGCGACCCCTCGGCGGCCCGCGACCTGCTCCGGGCCCACCAGCCCACCGTGGTCGAGGCGCTGCCCTCGGCCTACGTGCGCTGGCAGCCCCTGGCCCGCACCCGCGACAACCCGTTCCGCCGCGTCCGGCTGTTCATCAGCACCTACGACGCCATGCACCCGCCGGTCATGCGCACCATGCTCAACGCCTCCCGCCACAAGCGCCCGCTGTGGATGCAGGGCTGGGGCCAGACCGAGACCGGGCCGCTGACCTTCCGCTTCCTCACCCGCGCCGCCGCCCGCCGCGAACCCACCGCCCGCGACCTCGGCCGCCCGGTGCCCCTGAAGACCCGGCTGCGCGTGGTGGACCCGCTGACGCTCAAGCCCGTGCCGCGCGGCACCCCCGGGCTCGTGCTGGCCCGCACCGCCGCCCGCTGCGCCGGGTACGTCGGCGAGCAGGACCGGTGGCAGCTCAAGCTCGCCGGCCGCTGGTGGAACACCGGCGACCTGGCCGTGCGCACCCGCTCGGGCCGGGTCCTGCTGCTGGACCGCGAGGTGGACACCGTGCCGGGCATGAGCTGCCTGGAGGTCGAGGACGTCGTGGAGGACCGGCTGCCCGAGGTGCTCGAATGCGTCGTCCTGGGCTCGACCGGACGGCCGCCGCTGCCCGTCCTGGTCACCGCCGACGGCCTGCTCGACCCCGCCCGCTGGTGGTCCGCGGTGGCCGACCTGCCGCCGCTGTCCGCCCCGCGCGTCCTGGCGTGGGACGACGTGCCGCGCACCGGCACCGGCAAAGTGCGGCGGCTGGAACTGCTCACCCGGCTGCTCGGGCCGGCCGAGACCCACGGGACGGGACGGTGGACGTGACCACGACCGGGTACGTGTTCGACAACCACAGCCTGCACGCGGCCGAGCAGCACCGGTGCCTGGCCGCCGCCCACGACCCGGCCACCTTCGCCCGCCTCGCCCAGACCGGCGTGCGCAAGGGGTGGCGGTGCCTGGAGGTCGGGGCGGGCGGCGGCAGCGTCGCGCACTGGCTCGCCCTGCGGTCGGGGTCCGTGCTGGCCACCGACGTCAAACCCGACCACGTCGCGCCCGCGCCCGGCCTGACCGTCACCCGCCACGACGTGGTCCGCGACCCGCTGCCCGAGGGCGAGTTCGACCTCGTCCACGCCCGGCTCGTGCTCCAGCACCTGCCCGAGCGGGAAGCGGTGCTGCGCAAGCTGGTCCGGGCCCTGCGGCCCGGCGGGTGGCTGCAACTGGACGAGTACGACAAGACCTACGGGCCCGTCCTGCTCGCCCCCGACGACGAGTCCGCCCGGCTGTACGGGAAGTTCCTGGCCGCCAAGGAACGCGTGTTCGCCGAGGCCGGCTCGGACGGCGCGTGGGGCCGGCGGGCCGCGGCGGCGATGGTGGCCGCCGGGCTGGTCGAGGTCGATCCCGTCCCGGTGGTCCACCCGTGGCGGCCGGACTCGCCCGGCGTGCGGCTGCTCGTCGGGCTCACCCACCAGTTGCGCGACCGGCTCGTCGCCGCCGGCCTGACCGACGACGACCTGCGGCGCGTGCGGGAAGTGCTGTCCCACCCCGGGTTCCGGGCGTGTTCGAGCGTGTTCTACTCCGTGCAGGGACGGCGTCCGGCATGACCACCGCCCTGGAGTCCACCCCCTGGGCCGGGCCGGTGGACCTGCCGCTGGCCGGCGAACTGGACGTGCAGGCGGCGTGCGGGCTGATGCACGTCCACGGCCGCCGCTTCGGCCGCCCCACCCGGCTGGGCCTGGACTACGCCGCCATCACCGCCGCCGAACTGGCCGACACCGGGGCGACGGCGGTGGCCCTGGCCCGCGCGCGCGGCCTGGCGCTGCGCGCGGCGACCACGTCGGTGGCGCAGGCGGCGCTGCTCGCGGTGGCGCAGTACCTCGCCGCCGCCGGGGCCGAGCGGTTCGAGCCCGGCGGGCCGCCGTTCGTCTCCGCCGACGGGGTCGCGTTCGAGCTGGAAGCCCTGGACGCGGAGGTGTGGCGGCGCTTCTGGGCGGCCCTGGACGCCTACCCGCCGGCGGTCGCGCAGGGGTGGCGGCCCTTCCAGGAGCGCTTCGCCACCGCCACCTGCCCGCTGCCGCCGGACCTCACCGCCGCGACCGCCCGCACCCCGATCGACGTGCTGGAGAACACCGCCCGCGCCACCGGCATGACCCTGGTCCGGGTCTCGGGCCGCGTGATCGACGACCTCCCGCCCTTCCACCTCACACCGCTCGGCCCGACCACACCCCTCCCGCCGCCGACCGCGCTGCCCACCGCCGCGCCCCTCCCGCCGCCGACCGCGCTGCCCGCCGCCGCCCTCCCGCCGCC
>NZ_JBEZBW010000073.1:0-42875 GCF_040647305.1 Saccharothrix sp. NPDC042600
CGTGGGTGCCGTGGGGTCTCGGCTTGGTGCTGGAAGGCGGGGTTGCGGCGGTGCCGGGGGTCGGGGCTTGGGCGGGCTGGCGGGGCTTGGGCGGGCTGGCGGGGGCTGGCTGCGGTGGGGCTCGGCTGGCTGCGGTGGGGTGGCGGTGTTCGGTTGGGGCCGGTGGGCGAAGTGGGTTCTGCCGTTGTCCGCGCTCCTTGTTTACGGGACGCGCGAGGTCGGGTTTGGTCGCGGATCCTGTATGTCGCACGATGGGGTGAATGGGGTTGTTGCTGTGAGTGAGGGTGTGCGGATCACCGGGAACACCGTCCTGCCCGCTCGGCGGGAGGTCGTCTCGTTGGTCACCTCGGACGGGTTGCGGCTGGTCGGGGAGTTGGCGTTGCCCGAGGACCGTGCGCCGCGGGCCACCCTCGTGATGTTGCACCCGTTGCCCACGCACGGGGGCATGATGGATTCCCACCTGCTGCGCAAGGCGGCATGGCGGTTGCCCGCGTTGGCGGGGGCGGCGGTGTTGCGGTTCAACACGCGAGGCACGGCCAGCGAGGCCGGCCGTAGTGAGGGCAGCTTCGACAACGCCAGGGGCGAGCGACTGGATGTCGCCGCCGCACTGGCGTTCGTCGCCGACCGCGGACTGCCCGACGTCTGGCTGGTCGGGTGGTCCTTCGGCACGGATCTCGCATTGATGCACGGGTGTGACCCGCGGGTTGTCGGAGCGATCCTGATCTCACCCCCCTTGCGTTGGAGCACGCCGGAACACCTCGTGCGTTGGGTGGACAAGAGGGTGGTGTGCCTCGTGCCGGAGCACGACGACCACCTCCCCCCGGCCGAGGCCAGGCGGCGGTTCGGTGCGGACCTCCCGACCGCGGACGTGATCGACTTCCCCGGCGCCAAGCACCTCTTCGTCGGGCAGTCCGACGAGGTGCTCGACGCGATCGTGTCCACGGCCCTGCCCGAGGTGCCCACACCGCTGCCGCGCACCTGGTCCGGCCCTTGCGAGAAGCGTCAGGCTGTCATCGCCACCACCCCCTGACGCCGGTGGACCAGCACCGGACCCCCGGCGGTGACGCTGTCGCCCACGTGCGCGAAGCCCAGCTTCTCCGCGACGCGCTGGGAGGGCCTGTCACCGGGGTCGGTGATGATCACCACCGGACGGTGCGGACGCTCGCGCCGCGCCCACTCGACGGCCGCGCGGGCCACCTCGGGCGCGTAGCCCCGGCCCCGGTGGCGGGGCCGCAGGCGGTAGGACAGGTTGAGCGTCCGCTCACCGTCCAGCTCGTGGTGGTGCAGCCCGCCGAAGCCGATGACCTCCCCGGTCTCCGGCAGCACCACCGCCCAGTACCCGACGCCCTCGTGCACCCAGTGCGCCTGCCACCGCGCCAACAGGTCGGCCGTCTCCGCGGCGGACGGCTTACCCGACTGGTCGTGGCGGCTGGTCTCCGGGTCGGACAGGACGGCGATCGCGGCACGCAGGTCACCCGGCCCGACGCGCCTGAGGACCAGGCGTTCGGTGCGGATCTCTTCCGGGTTCGAGGTCATGTGACGAAGGTAGCGAGGGGGACCGACAATTCCGGGCATGGATCATTTGCCGCTGGTGCTGCTGCACGCGTTCCCGCTGGATTCGCGCATGTGGGACGGGGTGCGCGACGTGCTCGACCCGGTCACCCCGGACCTGCGCGGGCGCGGCCGGGAGGCCGATCTGGGGGTCCTCGCGGACGACGTGCTGGGGGAGTTGGACGCCCGCGGGCTGGACCGGGTGGTGCTCGGCGGGTGCTCGATGGGCGGGTACGCCGCGATGGCGCTGCTGCGGCGCGACCCGTCGCGGGTGGCCGGGTTGGTGCTCGCGGACACGCGGTTCACGGCGGACGGCGACGAGGCGCGGGCCAACCGGTTGACGATGGCGCGGCGGGTCGAGGAGGAGGGCGTCGAGTGGGTGCCGGACACCGTGCTCGGCGGGCTGGTCGGGGCCGTGCCGGCGGACGGCGTGGTCGAGCGGGTGCGGGAGCTGATCCTGGCGCAGGAGCCGGCGGAGGTGGCGTGGGCGCAACGGGCCATGGCGGCCCGGCCGGACTCCCGGGACGTGCTGGCGGGGGCGGACGTGCCGGCGTTGGTGCTGGTGGGGGCGCAGGACACGCTGACGCCGCCGACCGCCGCGCGCGAGTTGGCCGACGTGCTGCCCGCGTCGACCTACGTGGAGCTGGCCGACGCGGGGCACCTGACGCCGGTCGAGGTGCCGCAAGCGTTTGCGCGTGCGGTGGACGACTGGCGGCGACGGGTCGGGGTGTAGGGCCGCTGCCTAGCGCTTGCCGGAGCGGGCCTTGGGCGGGGTCGGGCGGGCGATCTTCTGGGTCGGACCGTCCGGGCCCTGCTGGGGCTGCGACTGGGGCTTGGGCTGAGCCGGCTGCGCGGGCTGACCTGCGGGGACCTGACCTGCTGCGGTAGGAGCGGCGGCGGGCTGACCTGCGGCGGGCTGACCTGCGGGGACCTGACCTGCTGCGGTAGGAGCGGCGGCCGGCTGGGCAGCGGGTGCGGCGGGTTGGCCGGCAGCGCCGGGCTGGGCGGCCTGCGGCTGGCCGGCGGCGGGCGGCTGGCTGGCGGCGGGCGGCTGGGCGGCAGCGGCCTGGGTGTCCTTGGGCTGGGTGGGGGCCTCGGTGGACGTCACCGGCTGGGTGACCTGGGTCGGCTGGGGCTTCTCCTCCTCCAGCGGGTCCAGCAGGGGGACGACCTCGTGCAGGGCCGTGCGGACCGAGTGGAGTTGCTGGGACAGGCGGTTGCGCAGCTGGCGCAGGGCCTCGACCTTCTGCGTCGCCTGCGTGACCCGGCGGTTGGACTCCTCCGTCGCCTCCCGCACCCGGCGGTTGGCCTCGTCGGTGGCCTCCTGCACGCGCGCGGTCGCCTCGCTGATCGAGTCGTGCCGGCGGCGGTTCGCCTCCTCGGTGGCCTCGCGGACCAGGCGCTGGGCCTCGGCGTTGGACGCAGCCTGCTCCTGGGCGATCTGGGCGCGCACCCGCGCGGCCTCCTCGGCCGCCTCGCGCACCCGCCGGTCCGCCTCGCCCTTCGACGCCGCCTCCTGCTCGGCGAGCAGCTTCATCGACTCGACGCGCCGGGCGGCCATCGCGATCTCGAAGTCCTCCTCGACGGTGGTCCGCCGCTGCAGGGACTCCTCGTCCAGCTTCGCCGCCGCGTCCCGCGCCTCGCCCACGATCCGGTCGGCCTCGGCGCGCGCCTTCTCCAGCACGCCCCGGTGCTCGGCCTCCATCTCGGTGCGCCGCTGGTCCAGCTCGGCGATCAGCTTCTCGTACCTCGTGCGCAGCACGGCCGCGTCGGCCTCGGCCTTGGCGCGGATGTGCCCGCCCTCAGCCTCGGCGCGCGCCTTGATCTCGTTGGCCTCGTCCTGGGCGAGGCGCAGCATGCGCTGCAGCCGCTCGCTCAGGCCCTCCAGCGTGGTGGGCGGCAGGGACAGGCGTTCGACCTGCCCGCGCAGCTCGGCGATCTCCGAGCGGGCGGCTTCGAGCTGGCGGGACAGGTCGTTGGTCTGCGACACCGCCGCGTCCCGGTCGGCCGCGAGCAGCCGCAGGTCCGCGTCGAGGCGCTCCAGGTGGTCCTCGACCTGCGCGCGGTCGTAGCCGCGTTTGACGATGTCGAAGCCGGATCCCAGGGGGACGAGGTCACGGTCGTCGGCGAGGCCCATGACGTGCACGCTACCCGTTCCGGCCGTGCGAGTGGCACCCCGCCACCCGCACGGCCGGACTTTTCCCTTTAGACGCCCCGGAAACGGTTGATCGCGTCGAGGTGCTGCGCCCGCTTCTCGTGGTTGCGCACACCCAGGCCCTCCTCGGGCGCCAGCGTCAGCACGCCGACCTTGCCCTGGTGGGCGTTGCGGTGGACGTCGTAGGCCGCCTGGCCGACCTGGTCCAACGAGTACACCTTGGACAGTGTCGGGTGGATCTTCCCCTTGGCGATCAAGCGGTTGGCCTCCCACGCCTCGCGGTAGTTCGCGAAGTGCGAGCCGATGATCCGCTTCAGGCTCATCCACAGGTAGCGGTTGTCGTACTGGTGCATGTACCCGCTGGTGGACGCGCAGGTGACGATCGTGCCGCCCTTCTTGGTCACGAACACCGACGCGCCGAACGTCTCGCGGCCCGGGTGCTCGAACACGATGTCCGGGTCCTCACCGCCGGTCAGCTCGCGGATCTTCGCGCCGAGGCGCTTCCACTCCTTCGGGTCCTGCTCGTGCTCGTCCTTCCAGAACCGGTAGCCCTCGGCGGACCGGTCGATGATCAGTTCGGCGCCCATCTTGCGGCAGATCTCGGCCTTCTCCGGCGAGGAGACCACGCAGATCGGGGTGGCGCCGCCGTTGAGCGCGAACTGGGTGGCGTAGGAGCCCAGGCCGCCCGACGCGCCCCAGATCAGGACCGTGTCGCCCTGCTTCATGTTCGCGCCGTTGACCGACACGAGCTGGCGGTAGGCGGTGGAGTTGACCAGGCCCGGGGAGGCGGCCTCCTCCCAGGACAGGTGGTCGGGCATCGGCATCAGCTGGTTGGCCTTGACCAGGGCGATCTCGGCGAGGCCGCCGAAGTTGGTCTCGAAGCCCCAGATGCGCTGCTCCGGGTCGAGCATGGTGTCGCTGTGGCCGTCCGGGTGCTCCAGCTGGACGTCCAGGCAGTGCGCGACGACCCGGTCGCCGGCCTTCCACGCGTTGACGCCGGGGCCGGTGCGCAGCACGACGCCCGCCAGGTCGGAGCCCACCACGTGGTAGGGCAGGTCGTGCTTGGCGGCCTCGGGCGAGCTCTTGCCGTAGCGCTTGAGGAACCCGAACGTGGACAGCGGCTCGAAGATCGAGGTCCACACGGTGTTGTAGTTGATCGCGGACGCCATGACGGCGACCAGGGCCTCGCCCGGGCCCAGCTCCGGGACGGGGACCTCGTCGACGTGCAGCGACTTGCGGGGGTCCTTGTCCTTGGTCGCCAGGCCCTGGAACATCTCGACCTCGTCGGCGTGCACGGTGACGCCGCGGTAGGTCTCCGGTACGTCAAGCGATCCGACCGCGTCCAGTTCGTCGGCGAGGATCGCGTCGAGGATCTTCTGCACGGCGTGTGCCTCCCAATGGGTGATGCTCCGGGATTGTGGCGTTGGACGCAGGTCCACGCAGGTTGCCGGAGGTTACCCACCGGTAACCGATTCAGAACCGGACCTGTGAGGCATTGCACTGGGGTTGCACCCGATCGGTCCATCTTGACCGGGCGGCCAACCAAGCGGAGCATCGGTGCTGTCCGCTTCACAGGACGGAGGTGCAGGTCATGACCAAGGCGTGGACCAGGTGGCAGGACTGGGCCGAAGTCGCAATCGGCGCGCTGGTGCTGCTGTCGCCGCTCGTGGTGGAGACGTCCACGGCGGCCATGTGGACGATGATCGTGCTCGGCGCGCTCATCGCCATCGACGGCCTCGCGTCGCTCGCGATGCCCGCCATGGTGTACGGCGAGTGGTTCCAGATGCTGCTCGGTGCGCTGCTGTTCATCTCCCCGTGGGTGATCGGCTACAGCGACCTGATGGCGGCGTCGTGGGTGTCCTGGGTCGGTGGTGTGTTGACCGTCGCGATGGGCGCGATGGCGATGCCGGCGGCGAACGCGGCCCACTCGGGCCTGGCGGGTTCGCACTAGGTTGGAAACGCGCGAGGTCGCCCGCCGGGCGGCCTCGCACGCTCGATCCCGTGAAAGGCGGCACGCGTTGGCAGAGGACTCGTCGGCCAGGGAGAGGATCTTGGACGCGGCCGAGGAGTTGTTCGCCGAGTCGGGCTTCGACGCCACGCCGACCTCCCGCATCGCCGAACGCGCCGGGGTCCCCAAGGGTCTCGTGCACTACTACTTCCGCCGCAAGAAAGACCTGCTGGCCGCGCTCGTGCAGCGACTGCCCGACGGCGCCGTGGACCAACGGCGGGTGGTGGTCGTGGGTGACATCGCGGAGAGCCTGCGCCGGCTGGTGGCCGCGCTGGACGCCCGGTTGAACGCGTCTCCGCTGCTCAGCCACCTGCTGTGGCGCGAGGCGGACACGCACCAGGACGTGCGGGACGCCCTGCACGCCCGCTACCAACTCGTCGCCGCGCAGATCCGGCAGGTGATCCTCGCCGCCGGTGGGGCGGCGGTGGCCAAGAAGGACGTGGACAGCGCGTCCGCGCTGGTCGCGCTCGCCGTCAGCTACCGGCACTCGGTCGCCCGGCACGCGCCGGAGGACGACCGGATGGACCAGGAACTCGCCTTCGTGGCCACCGCCCTTCAGTGAGCTTCCGCCGGTTCGACCAGTTCGACCAGCACGCCGCCCGCGTCCTTCGGGTGAATGAAGTTCACCCGGGAGTTGGACGTGCCGCGCTTGGCCGTCTCGTACAGCAACCGCAGGCCCCGCGCGCGCAGGGCCGCCGCGGCGGCGTCCACATCGGACACCCGGTAGGCGAGCTGCTGCAGGCCCGGACCCGAGCGGTCGATGAACTTGGCGATCGTGGATTCCGGCGTGAGCGGGGCCAGGAGCTGGACGGCCGTCCCGGAACCGGTGTCGCCCGGCGCGCGGAGCATGGCCTCGCGCACGCCCTGCTCCTCGTTGACCTCCTCGTGCGCCACCTCCAGGCCGAGGTTCTCGCGGTGGAACGCGATCGCGGCGTCGAGGTCCGGCACGGCGATCCCGACGTGGTCGATGGCGGTGACGAAACCGCGGAGTTGTTCTTGCATGGCAACGAGGGTAGGACCGGAATCGGTGCAGGGTGGGCTGTGCCTCGTCTCACAGACTTACCCTCGGGTAACCCTGGGTATCGTGACGAGTTAACAACCGCTTACACATGCTCGTGGAGGCCGATGTGTCCGGTTCCGTCATCGTCGCCGGGGCCCGTACCCCGATGGGGCGACTGCTCGGATCGTTGAAGGACTTCTCCGGCGCCCAGCTCGGCGGCGTCGCGATCAAGGCGGCGCTGGAGCGGGCCGGCGTCGCGCCCGAGCAGGTCCAGTACGTGATCATGGGCCAGGTGCTCACCGCGGGCGCCGGCCAGATCCCCGCCCGCCAGGCCGCGGTCGAGGCCGGCATCCCGATGTCGGTGCCCGCGCTCACCATCAACAAGGTGTGCCTGTCCGGCATCGACGCCATCGCGCTGGCCGACCAGCTCATCCGCGCCGGCGAGTTCGACATCGTGGTCGCGGGCGGCCAGGAGTCCATGACCCAGGCCCCGCACCTGCTGCCCAAGTCCCGCGGCGGCTTCAAGTACGGCGACGTCACCGTCCAGGACCACATGGCCCACGACGGCCTGTTCTGCGCGTTCGACCAGGTCGCGATGGGCGCCTCGACCGAGAAGTACAACTCCCGCTACGGCCTGACCCGCGAGGAGCAGGACGCGTTCTCCGCGCGCTCGCACCAGCTCGCCGCCAAGGCCATCGCCGACGGCACCTTCGCCGAGGAGATCGCCCCGGTCTCCATCCCGCAGCGCAAGGGCGACCCGGTCCTGTTCAGCACCGACGAGGGCGTGCGCGGCGACACCACCGCGGAGACGCTGGCCAAGCTGCGCCCGGCGTTCGCCTCCGACGGCACCATCACCGCGGGCTCGGCGTCGCAGATCTCCGACGGCGCGGCGGCCGTGGTCGTGATGAGCAAGGCCAAGGCCGAGGAGCTGGGCCTGACCTGGCTGGCCGAGATCGGCGCGCACGGCGTCGTCGCGGGCCCGGACGCGAGCCTGCACGAGCAGCCCGCGAACGCCATCAAGGCCGCGTGCGCCAAGGAGGGCATCGACCCGGCCGACCTGGACCTGGTCGAGATCAACGAGGCCTTCGCCGCGGTCGGCCTGGTCTCCACCCGGCAGCTCGGGATCTCCGAGGACAAGGTCAACGTCAACGGCGGCGCGATCGCGCTGGGCCACCCGATCGGCATGTCGGGCGCCCGGATCGCGCTGCACCTCGCGCTGGAGCTCAAGCGCCGCGGCGGCGGCGTGGGCGCGGCGGCCCTGTGCGGCGGCGGCGGTCAGGGCGACGCCCTGATCGTGCGCGTGCCTAAGGTCTAGGGGTGTGACCCGCACCGTTGACGTGGCAGAGCTGGTCGACCGCGCGCGTGAGGGCCAACCGCGCGCGGTCGCCAGGCTGATCTCGCTGGTCGAGGACGCCAGCCCGCACCTGCGCGAGGTCGCCGCCGCGCTGTCCCCGTTCACCGGGAACGCCCAGGTCATCGGCCTGACCGGTGCGCCGGGCGTGGGCAAGTCCACCTCCACCTCCGCGCTGGTGCGGGCCTACCGGGAGCGCGGCAAGCGGGTCGGGGTGCTGGCGGTGGACCCGTCGTCCCCGTTCTCCGGCGGCGCGTTGCTCGGCGACCGGGTCCGGATGGGTGAACACGCCACCGACCCGGGTGTCTTCATCCGCTCGATGGCCACGCGCGGCCACCTGGGCGGGCTGTCCTGGGCGACCCCGCAGGCGCTGCGCGTCCTGGACGCCGCCGGCTGCGACGTCGTGCTGGTCGAGACCGTCGGCGTGGGCCAGTCCGAAGTCGAGGTGGTGTCGCTGGCCGACACCACGGTCGTGCTGCTCGCGCCCGGCATGGGCGACGGCATCCAGGCCGCCAAGGCGGGCATCCTGGAGATCGCGGACGTGTTCGTGGTCAACAAGGCCGACCGCGACGGCGCCGACCAGACCGCCCGCGACCTCAAGCACATGATCTCGCTCGGCCGCCGCGAACGCGCCGAGGCCCTGTGGCGGCCCCCGGTGGTCAAGACGGTGGCCGCGCGGGGCGAGGGCGTGCGGGACGTCGTGGACGCCATCGACTCCCACCGCGCCTGGCTGCACGAGAAGGGCGAGCTGGACCGGCGGCGCGCCCGGCGGGCGGAGGCCGAGATCGAGGCCATCGCCCTGGAGGGCCTGCGCTCCCGCATCGGCGACCTGCACGGCGGCAGCGCGCTGACCACGCTGGCCAAACGGGTCGTGGCGGGTGAGCTGGACCCCTACGCCGCGGCTGACCGACTGGTCGAGGGGGTGGGTGGGTGACTCCGGTCGTCATCGACATCGGCACCCGGGACACCCGGCGGTGCCGTGGCCGGACCTGGCCGCGGTGCGCATCTCCCGCACCCGCGAACAGGCTGTGCGGCTCTCCGACGCCCTGACCCGCCGCACGCTGGTCCGCCTCGACCCGCTGCCCGCCCACCCGCACGCCTTCGCCACCCCGGCCTGGCGCCGCCGGCCAGGCCGGACGGCGCCTACCGGCTGCCGCTGGGCGACGCCGCCAACCTCGTCCCGGTCATCGAGCGGGCCATGACGACCTTCGCGCCCCGGCTCTACCGGGGCATCCAGGACGAGGGGTTCACGGTCGGCTTGAGCTGACGTGCGCCTCGTGCTGCGCCAGCGCCTTGGTCCACAGCACGTCCCGCTCCTCGGCGGTGAACACCAGCCCGAACACGTCGGCCAGCGCCGCGAACCAGTCGCCGGGCGTCTCCAGCACGGTCTTCTTCGTCGTCTCCTCGACCCGGGACAGGGTCAGCGCGCGCATCGAGTCCCAGCCCGAGCCGTCGGTGCGCTGGGCGCAGAACGTCCGCACGAACCCCGACTCCGGCGACGTGGACAGGTGCAGGTGCCGGTCGGCGAACGTGGACAGCTCCACGGGTTGCGGGTCGAAGTCCACCCCGTGCAGGCTGCCCCGCGGGTCGTGGTCCAGCCGCCAGCCGCCGGGCGCGAGTTCCGAGGGCCGCAGCCCGATGGTGAACGGGCCCTGCGCGTAGGCGCCGGTGCGCAGCGGCAGGGGCGCGTGCAGGCCGTCGCCCAGGCCCACGTCGACCAGCCACAGGCAGTCGTCCAGGTCGTGCACGAACAGGCCCACGTGGTTGCGGTTGATCACCGGCTCGTCCTCGGGCCGCATCTGCACGCCCGCCCGGTGCCTGGTCACCCGGTACCCGAGCGCCTCCAGGGCCGCGCCGAACACCCCGTTCAGGTGAAAGCAGTAGCCGCCGCGGCCGGCCAGGACCCGGTCCAGCGAGTCCACGGGGTCCAACGACGTCACCCGTCCGAGTTGGACCTCCACGGCCTCGTAGGGCACGTGCTCCACGAAGGCCTGGTGCAACCGCGTCAGCGCGGCCGGGCTCGGCGGCTCGGCCTCGGCGCCGATGCGGCGGAGCAGGGCGGGTACGTCGAGCGTGCGCATGGAAAAAATCCCCCATCCGGGTCGGACGTCGAAGCCGGGACTTCCGACTCTAGGCAACGACGATCACGAGGAAGAACGATTTACTCCGGCAACTGGGGGAATGAAGAGGTGCGATGTACGACTCCGCTGGGCTCCAGGTGCTCCCTCGCGAGGAGTGCCTGCGGTTGTTGGGCACCGCGTCGATCGGGCGGCTGGTCTACACCGACCGGGCGCTCCCGGTCATCCACCCGGTGGTCTACGCGCTCGACGGCGACGCGGTGGTGCTGCGCGTGCCCGAGGGCAGCGCGACGCTGGTCGCCCGCGACACGATCGTGGCCTTCGAGATCGACGAGGTGGAGCCGGACCTGTCGAAGGGCTGGACCGTGATGGCGGTCGGCCACATCAGCGAGGTCGTGGACGAGCAGCGCCTGGACCGGGTCCGCCGCCTGCCGCTGGCCTCCCGCGGGCACGGGGCGCGCGACCACTACCTGGCCGTCGAACTGGAGGTCGTGTCGGGCCGTCGCATCCCCTGACCGGAGGCGCTAACCTCGGAATCCTCCCTGCTTGAGGGGTGGGTTCTCCCTTGCCTGGATCCCCGGACGCGAACGCGGCGCGCCTGGACGGCCTGCTGCGCCAGCTCACCGACCGGACGGCCGAGGTGCTCGTCTCCCAGGAGCGCATGCACCGGCTGCTGGACGCGGTGGTGTCGCTCGCGAGCGACCTGTCGCTGCCCGACGTGCTGCGCCGGATCGTGGAGTCGTCGTGCAGCCTGGTCGACGCCCGCTACGGCGCGCTGGCCGTGGTCGGGCCGAACCGGCAGCTGCTGGAGTTCACCCACGGCGACGAGCCGCACCACGCCGAGTTCGACGGCACCGCGTTCGACCCGGCCTCGGCCCGGTTCCTGGGCGTCCCCGTGCACGTGCGCGGCGAGGTGTTCGGCAACCTCTACCTCACCGACAAGGTCGGCGGCGCGGACTTCACCCGCGGCGACCACGAGGTGGTGGAGGCGATCGCCGCGGCGGCCGGCATCGCCATCGAGAACGCCCGCCTCTACGAGCGGTCCAAGCAGCGCGAGGTGTGGCTGCGCGCGTCCAACGAGGTCACCAACGCCCTGCTCACCGGCACCCCGGACCGGGACGCGCTGCGCCTGGTCGCGGTGCGGGCCCGGCTGGCGGCCGACGCGGTGTGCGCCGCGCTGGCGCTGCCCGACGCCCACGGCGAGCTGGCCGCGCGGGTCGTGGACGGCGAGCTGCGCGGCTTCACCGTGTCCCGGGAGGGCAGCGCGAGCCGCGAGGTGTTCGCCACCGGCAAGACCAAGGTCCTCGACGGCCTGCCCGGCCACTTCGACCGCATCGGACCGGTCGTGGTCGTGCCGCTGGCCGCGGGCGACCGGGTGCTGGGCGTGCTCCTGGTGGCCCGCGCCCGCGACCAGCGGGCGTTCGACGCCTCCGACGTGGCGCTGGTGGAGTCGTTCGCGCGGCAGGCGGCGCTGATCCTGGAGTTCACCCGGGCGACCGGCGCGGGCCGGCGGCTGGCCGTGCTGGAGGACCGCGACCGCATCGCCCGCGACCTGCACGACCTCGTCGTGCAACGGCTGTTCGGCCTGGGCCTGGGGTTGCAGGGCCTCAACGGGCTGGTGGAGCAGCCGCTGGTGGCGCAGCGGCTCGCGGACTTCGTCAACGAGGTCGATCAAACCATCCGCGAGATCCGCCGGACCATCTTCTCGCTGCAGGAACCGCCCGCCGGGCAGGCCGACCTGCGCATGCAGCTCATGCGGGTGGTGCAGGACTCCAGCCGGCTGCTGGGCTTCGAGCCGGTGCTGTCCACCGACGGCCCGGTCGACTCCCTGGTGCCCGACCCCGTCCGCCCGGACCTGCTGGCCACCCTGCGCGAGGCGCTGGCCAACGCGGCCCGCCACGCGTCCGCGCGCAAGGTCGAGGTGGACGTCACGCTGGACCGCGACGGCACGGCGCTGGTGCTGGTGGTGCGCGACGACGGCGACGGCCTGCCCGACGGCCGCGCCCGGCACACCGGCGGCCTGGTGAACATGGCCGCGCGGGCGGCGCGGTGGGGCGGGGAGTGCCGCGTTCAGTCGGAAGTGGGACAGGGCGTAACGGTGACGTGGTCGGTGCCGTTGGTAACAGGGTAGGGAGGGTTCATGTCCATCTCGGTCCTGCTCGTGGACGACCACGAGATCGTGCGCCGCGGCCTGCACCAGCTGCTCGACGTCGAGTCCGACATCGAGGTGGTGGGGGAGGCGGAGAGCGCGGCGGCGGCCATCGCGGCGGCGGTCGAGCACCGGCCCGACGTGGCGGTCATCGACGTGCGGCTGCCCGACGGCGACGGGGTGACGGTGTGCCGCGAGATCCGGTCGACCGTCCAGCCGCCCCCGGCGTGCCTGATGCTGACGTCGTACTCCGACGACGAGGCCCTGTTCGGGGCGATCATGGCGGGCGCGGCGGGGTACATGCTCAAGCAGGTGTCCGGCAACGACCTGGTCTCGGCGATCCGCACGCTGGCCGCCGGCGGGTCGCTGCTGCACTCGGGCGTGACGGCGACCGTGCTGCAACGCCTGCGCGGCGGCCCGGTGGAGGACCCGCGGTACGCGTCCCTGAGCCCGCAGGAGCGGCGCATCCTGGACCTGATCGCGGAGGGGCTGACCAACCGGCAGATCGCGCAGCGGCTGTACCTGGCGGAGAAGACGGTCAAGAACTACGTGTCGTCCCTGCTGCACAAGCTCGGCTTCGACCGGCGCACGGAGGCGGGGGTGTACGCGGCCAAGCGCCGCCAGTCGGGCGCGTCGGGGTACTAGTGCTCGGCGAGCGCTTCGGCGATCGCGATCAGGGTGTCGGCGTCGCCGAGCCGGGCCAGGCGGTCCCGCAGGGCGTCGGAGCCCAGCCAGGCGCGGATCGGGGCCGCCGGGTCCTCGGGGAAGTACCACAGGGTCGGCTCGTAGCCGCCGCCCACGTCGTGGGCCCAGTAGCGGGCCAGGGCGGCGACGCCCGGGTCCGGCAGGGTGTGCAGGTGGTCCAGCCACGGGGTCAGGTCGCGGTCCGCGTGGGCGGCGGCGCAGATCAGGGTGTGCGTGTGGCGTGGGGGCTGGTGGTCGATCGCGCGGGCGATCATGGCGCGGAGTTCGGCGCGCACGGCGTCCTGCTCGGCCCGCGGCCACTCGGAGAAGTGCGCGAAGGTCAGGCCGTGCAGCAGGAGTTCGTCCGGGGACGCCTCCAGGGCCGCCAGGATGCGCGGGGCCAGCCCCCGCCACAGCAGGCCGTACTGGCCCTCCGACCAGTGGTCGGTGACCTCGCGGGCGAAGCTCGTGACCAGGTCGTCCGGGACCAGCGCCGGGTCGCCGCCGAGCAGGTCCAGCTCGTGCTGCGGGTAGCAGTACGTGCAGCCGTCGACCTCGCCCACGCGCGGCACGTCCGCGAACACCTGGTGCAAGTCCATGACACGAACGTTAATGGGGCCGGGGGCGAACCCCCGACCCCATTAACGGGTCACAGCCAGCCGTGCGCCAACGACGGCTTCTTGCTCGCCGGCATCGCGGTCGGGTCCGGCAGCGGCTCACCCGGGCACGTGGTGTCGCGCGGCGGGACCTTGCCGTCCACGATGAACGACTCCACCAGGTCGTTCACGCAGGCGTTGCCGAAGCCGTAGATGCCGTGGTCACCCTCGTCGGCCACGGTGATCATCCGGGAACCCGCGAACCGGTCGTGCGCCCGCTGCGCGCCCTCCAGCGGCGTCGCCGGGTCGCGCACCGACTGCACCATCAGGATCGGCGGCACGCCCTTGCCGGTGGGCGTCTTCAGCTGCAACGGCGGGCGGTTCCAGAACGCGCACGGCGCGAGGATCTGGTAGTAGCCGACCAGCGGGTACTTCGCGCCCAGCTCCCGCGCCTCCCGGTCCAGGAACTCCCGGCCGCCGCGGAACCGGGTGTCGTTGCACGCGATCCCGTACAGCGTGGCGTTGGGCGCGTCCGGGTAGCGGACGTCCAGCGCCGCGAGCGTCTTCTGCTCCGCGTTGAGCTGCGACAGCAGTGCCGCGGCGTCCGCGAACGCCCACTTGCTGTACTGGGCCTGCACCAGCACCAGGTCCAGCAGGACGCCGTCGAGCAGCCGCCCGTCGGGCAGCGGGATCGGGTCGGCGGCCAGCCGCGCCCGCGTCTTCTCGTAGGCGGCACGGACCTGCTCGGCCGTCGTGCCCAGGTGGTACAGGCTGTCGTACTTGGCCACCCACGGCAGGAAGTCCACGTCGAACCGGCGCTGGAAGCCGCGCCCGAACTCGTCGAAGATCTCCTGGAACGTCGTGGTGAACTCGGTGTTCGAGTCGAGCACGAACTTGTCCACCCGGTTCGGGAAGTACGTGGCGTAGTACGCGCCCATCCACGTGCCGCCCGAGTAGCCGATCCAGCTGATCTTGTCCCGGCCTAGCAGGTGCCGCAGCAGGTCCAGGTCCTTCACGGTCTGCTCGGTGTTGACCACCTTGCCGAACTCGCCGGACTTCACCTGGCACGCCGTGGCCTGCAGCTCGGCCGAGTCGTAGAGCAGGTCCACGTTCTCGCGGCTGCGGTCGCGCGGGTCGGTCAGCGTCAGGAAGTCGAACCCGCCGCACGTGACGTTGGTGCTCGCCCCCGTGCCGCGCGGGTCGATGCCGATGATGTCGTGGTCCTGGACGAGCTTCGCCCGGTCCTGGTACAGCGCGGGCAGCGTGCGCCCCGGCCCGCCCGGACCACCCGGGTTGGTCAGGACGCTGGCCTTGGCCTGGCCGCTGCGCGCCTTGAGCCGGCTGATCGCGATGGTGATCGTCTTGCCGTCGCGCGGGGCACGCCAGTCCCGCGGCGCCGTGAAGGTGGCACACTCAAGAACGGGCACGTCCAGATCGGTGCACGCTCCCCAGGTGATCGCCTGGTCGCGCAACGGATCGGCCTGGGCCTGCGCCACGGCGGGCAGGCCGGCCGCGGCGAGCAGGGCGGCGGACACCGTCACTACCAGTCTTCGCATGGTTTCCCCCTCGGATCTCGTGCCCACACCCCATCGGTGTGGTGGGGTGGGAAACAACGGCGGAAAGGCTTGCGTTCGGGTCTACGAAAGAACTACGCCAGTCGGAGTCGAGGGGAAGTAGGGTCGGCAGGGTGGGGATTTTCCGGAGGAAGCGGCCCGCCGCGGTGGCTCGTGAGGTGGTGCGCGACCACACCTACGACGACGCGATCCTGGACATCGCGGCCGAGGAGATGGACGCGGGCCACCTGAGGGCCGCCACGACCGTGCTCGCGGAGTGCCGCGACGAGCCCGAGGTCCGGGCCCTGCGCGCGGAGGTGCTGGGCGAGCACGCCATCGGCCACGCCGACGAGCTGCTGGAGCTGGCGAAGGCCAACTCCGACCCGGACCTGTGGCTGCTGGCCGGCACGGCGTTCATCCGGGAGGCGTGGGCGATCCGCGGCTCGGGCCGCGCGGACACCGTCGGCAAGGACCGGTTCAAGGTCTTCTTCGGCACCCTCCGCAAGGCCGTCGGCCCCCTCCACGAGGCCGCGAAGCTGCTGCCCGGCGACGCCGTCCCCTGGTCGCAGCTGCAGACGGCGGGCCTGGGCCTGCAGGTCGACCGGGACCAGAAGGACGAGGTGTGGCGCGAGATCGTGGCGCGGTGCCCGTCGCTGTACCCGGCGCACTGGACCAGGCTGCAGATCCTGGCCGCGAAGTGGGGCGGCTCGGCGGAGGAGATGATGGCCTTCGCGCACGGCAGCGTCGACGCGGCTCCCGTGGGCGACCCGGTGGTGGCCATGCTGCCGCTGGCCCACTTCGAGATCTTCCTGGAGCAGTTCGAGGACGCGGTGCAGGCGCGCAGCGCGTTCAAGATCGCCACGCTGAAGATGCGCTACTTCAGCCGGGTGCGCGACGAGATCGCCGAGGCCGCCGACAAGTGGGAGGCCCGACCGGGCAAGGCCCACCCGCGCTCGTTGCAGGCCCACAACCTGTTCGCGGCGGCCTTCGCCCTGGCCGACGACGCGCCCCGCGCGAAGAAGCACCTGCTCGGCATGCGCGACCACGTGCACGACGTGCCCTGGTCGTACGTCGCCTACCTGGCCGACGACCTGGAGAAGGAATACTCCGAACTGGCCAACAAGTACCTCGACGCCTGAGGCGCCGCGCGCGCCGGCGGGTGGCGCGCGCGGCGGCCCCGGTCAGCACTTCTGCTTGTAGAAGTACTTCTCGTTGGCGTCCATGTCGGCCTTGGTCAGCGCGACCAGGTTCGTCTCGATGTCCCGCTTGACCGTGCCGCCCTCCAGGGCCGCGATCGCCTGCTCCACCCCGGTCCGGCCGATGGTCGCCGGGTCCTGGGCGATCAGGGCCTGGACCGCGCCGGCGCGCAGGTCCTCCACCTGCTTCGGGCTCGCGTCGAAGCCGACCAGGTTCACCGCGCCCGTCCGGCCCGCGTTGCGCAGGCCCGTCGCCGCGCCCTCGCCCGTGTTCAGGTTGGTGGCGAACACGCCCACCAGGTCCGGGTTCGCCGCCAGCGTCGCCGTCACCTTCGACGCCGCCTGGTCCGGCTCGTTGTCGGTGTACTGCTGGCCCACGTACCTCAGGTTCGGGAACTTCTTGATCTCGTCCTCGAACCCCTTGGCGCGGGCGTCGGTCGTGGACGTCCCCGCCTTGGTGTTCAGCACCAGCACCGAACCCGCCTTGCCGCCCACCAGCTTGGCCAGCGTCTGCGCGGCGAGCTGACCGCCCTGCTCGTTGTTGGACGACACGGTCGAGACGGCGATGGACGTGTCCTCCAGCTTGGTGTCCACCTCCACGACCTTGATGCCGGCGTCCTTCAACTGCTTCATCGGCCCGGCCATCGCCTTGTCGTCGGTCGGGGCGATGAGGACCGCGCCCGGCTTGTTCGCCAGCACGCCCGTGACGATCGGGGTCTGCAGCGTCGAGTCGAACTTCGTCGGGGCCTGGACGTCGACCTCGTAGCCCTTGGCCTTCGCGGCCTCGCGGAAGCCGCACTCCATGGAGATGTAGAAGGGTTCGGCGGCCACGCCCGGGATCAGGACCATCTTCTTGGTGTTCCCGGAGCTGCCCGAATCACCGATCTGGCCGCCACCGCCGCACGCGGTCAGCAGCAGGGTCGCCCCGAGCAGGGCGGCTGTCCTCGTTGACATGTCTCCCGCACCTTTCGCCTAGCGTTGATTGCGCGCCCTTCGTCGTGACTGGTCGAACCACACCGCCGCCACCAGCACGATGGCCACGGCGATGGGCTGCCAGTACACGTTCACGCCGACGATCACGAACCCCTTGCGCAGCACGGCCGGGATGAACACGCCCAGCACCGTGCCGACGACCGAGCCCGAGCCACCGAACAGGCTGGTGCCGCCGAGCACGACAGCCGCGATGGCGTTGAGGTTGTCCGTGTCGTGCCCGGTGATGGACGCGACCCGGAAGTACGCCAGCGCCATGAACCCGGCCAGCCCGGCCAACGTGCCCGCGAGCAGGTACACCTTGACCAGGTGGCCGGTGACGCCGATGCCGACCCGCCGCGCGGCCTCCTCGTTGGAGCCGATCGCGTAGGTGTAGCGGCCGAAGCGGGTGGTCGTGAGGACCAGCGCGCCGATCGCCGTCACGACCGCCGCCAGCAGGACCAGGTTGGGGACGCCGAACCAGGTGCCGGTGCCGAGGCCGTCGCCGAGGACGTTCGGCACGCCGGCGACGTTCGAGCCGTTGGAGAGCAGTTGGGACGCGCCGAGGGCCGCGCCGAACGACCCGAGGGTGACGATCAGCGGCGGGATGCCCGCCTTGGCGACCAGGAGCCCGTTGAGCAGCCCCCAGGCGGCGCCGGAGACCAGGGCGACCAGGAGGCCGACGAAGACCGTGCCCCAGCCGGCGTTGGTGGCGTTGCCGTCGTTGAGGGCGTTCATGGTCATGGCGGAAGTGACGCCGGAGAAGACCAGCACCGACCCTACGGACAGGTCGATGCCGGACGTGATGATCACGTAGGTCATGCCGACGCCCAGGACCAGCAGGACGGACGTCTCGACCAGCGTGGTCTGGAGGGTGAACGTGGTCAGGACGGCGTCCGGCCGGATCGCGCCGAACACCGCGATCAGGCTGACGAGGACCAGCCCGATCCACAACGTGTTCGCGCCGAACAGCCGCTGCTTCACCGTGCGGTCGGTCATGCGTCCTCCTGCGAGAGAGCCCCGGTCATCGCGCCGACCAACTCCTCCACGGTCGTGTCCGCCGCCCGGAACCGCGCCACCCGCCGCCCCAGCCGCAACACCTCGACCCGATCCGCGACCGCCAGCACCTCGGGCATGTTGTGGCTGATCAGCACCACCGCCATGCCCTGGTCCCGAACCCGCCTGACGACGTCGAGCACCCGCTCCCGCTGCACGACGCCGAGCGCGGCGGTGGGCTCGTCCATGAACACCAGCCGACTGGCCCACACGACACTGCGCGCCACGGCCACGCTCTGCCGCTGCCCACCGGACAGCGCGCCGATCGGCACGTCCACGCTCTGCAACGAGACCCCCAGGTCCCGGAACGACTCGGTGGCGCGCCGCCGCATCTCCTTCTTGTCGAGGACGCCGATCCACCCCAGCGGGCCGGGCTTGGTGAGTTCGCGCCCCAGGTAGAGGTTGGCGGCGGGGTCGAGGTCGGGCGCGACGGCGAGGTCTTGGTAAACGGTCTCGATCCCGAGCCGCCGCGCCGCGACGGGAGAGGGCAGGGCCGTCGGGGACCCGTCGAACACGATCTCGCCGTCATCCGGCTGTTCCACGCCGGAGAGGCACTTGACCAATGTCGACTTGCCGGCCCCGTTGTCCCCGATGAGGGCCACGACCTCGCCCGCGTAGGCGGTGAACGACGCGCCGCGCAGCGCTTCCACGCTGCCGTAGTGCTTGACCAGGTTGCGAGCGTCCAGCAGGGGTTGTGCCATGGCGCCTCCCGACGTTCCAGCCGAAGGTTCCAGACGGACGTTCCAGACGACAGAAATTCTTAGTTCAGTTGACTAAAATTTTCAGTGGTGTGGTGGGTGAACGGCGGCAGCTCGGTCGGTGGTGGGTGCGGTGGCCTGGCCGGCGGCTGGCGGCGGTGGATCGAGGCGGGTGCGGCTTGGCGGTTTGGGCCGGGTGGGTGGGTGTGGCTTGGCGGTTGGGGCCTGGGTAGGCGGGGCCCGGCGGCTGGGGCTTGGCGGGCGGGGCTGGTGGGCGGGGTTGGGAGGCGACCAGGGGTGGGTTGCGGCGGGCGGGTTTGGCGGGTGGTGGGTTGCGGCGGGCGGGTTTGGCGGGTGGTGGGTTGCGGCGGGTGGTGTTGGTGGCGGTGGTTGGTCGGGGTGGGTCGTGGAGCGCCTCGCGCCTCGCGGCGGGTGGCGGGTGGTGAGGGCGGCTGCGTGTGGGTGGGTGGGGGCGCAGGCGGTGGGGGGTTAAGGGGTTACGGGTGGGCGGCAGCGGATGGTTGTGAGGGTGCCGGTTAGGGCGCATGGGCCGGCTGCGTGGGGTATCACCACGGTGCTTCCTCGTCGCACCGGTAGCGAGCCCACAAAGCCCTCGCCCTCCAGGACCACCAGCACGGCGAAGGACTCCTCCAACGCCACCCGTCCCGACACGTGCAGCCGATCCGCCCGGAAGAACGGATCCGCCTGCGGCCCCAGCAGGTTGGCCGAACCGTCGGTCCCCGTCCGCAGCACCAGGTCCTCCACCCGCTGAGCCGACCGCTCCACGCAACCCAACGCGGTCTCCTGCCCCAACCCCAGGTGCCAAGCGTCGGGGTTGTCCAGGAAACCCTGCCACTCCAAGGTCACCGAGAAGTCCGTCGGTTGCTGCAACTCGACGATGAATACCCCCTCACCGATCGCGTGCGGCACGCCGGCGGGCACGAAAACCGTGTCACCGAGCCGCACCTCGACGGGGTTCAGGGCCGACAGCATCGCCGAAGAGTCCTGTGTGGACACCCACTCGGACACGGCCGACGCCGGCACGTCCTCGCGGAAGCCGATGTAGACCGTCGGCGCGGGACCGGTCGTCCCGACCACGATCCACGCCTCGGTCTTCCCGTGCCGGCAATCCAGGTGCCGTGCCGCGAACGCGTTGGACGGGTGGCAGTGCACGGGCAGGCGTTGGCCGGCGTCCAACAGCTTCACCAGCAACGCCGTGTCCGCCCCGAACTCCGCCACGTGCGCGGGACCCAGCCACGCCACCGGGTCCGCCCGCACGGCGTCGCGCAGCCACCGCCCGTCGGGCAGGCGGGTCAGGCCGTCCGGGTCCCGGCCGAACAGGGTCGTCGTGGACGCCACCCAGTCCTCGGGCCCGAAGCTGCCCGAGTCCGCGTCCGGCTCGCCGCGCAGCGCCGCGATGGCCGCCCCGCCCCGGTAGAACTGCCGGGGCTGGTTGGCCGGCAGGTCGACAGGTCCCTCGGTCACACCCGCACCTCCCCTGATCCTCGGGCCACCAGCCGCACCGGCAGCACCACGCGACGGGGTGGTGACCCGTCGCCGTCCAAGCGGGCGTACAGCAGGTCCGCCGCCGCCTTGCCCAGCGCGCTCGCGTCGTGCGCGATCACGCTCACCGGCGGCGACAGCAGGTCCGCCAGTTCGAAGTCGTCGAAGCCCACCAGGGCCGGTCGCCGCGCGGCTCCGGCCAGCGCGCGCAGCGCGTGCACGGTGATCCGGTTGTTGCCGGTGACCACGGCCGTCGCCGGGTCCGCGCCGGAAGTCAAGCCGTGCAACGCCTGGCGCACCGACTGCTCGTCGTGCGGACCCATCACGACCAGCGACTCGTGGAACCCGATACCCGCCCGAACGCACCCCTCGCGGAACCCGCGCAGCCGCTCGTTCGCGGTGAAGATGTCCGGCGCGTCGCCCAGGAACGCGATCCGCCGGTGCCCGAACGACGCCAGGTGCCGCACGGCCTCGGTGGTGCCGCCGACGTTGTCCACCAGCACGGTGTCCGCCACGACGTCACCCGCCGGCCGGTCCAGGAACACCACCGGCGTGCCCGCGCGCATCTCCGGCACCAGGTACCCGTGCTGCAACCCGGCGGGCACGATCAGCAGGCCGTCCACCCGGCGCGAGCAGAACTCCAGCGCCAGCTCCCGCTCCCGCACCGGGTCCTCGTCCGACGACCCGGTGATGACCTGCCGCCCGCGCAGCCGCGAGACCTCCTCGACCGCCCGCGTCACGCCCGAGTAGAACGGGTTGCCCACGTCCTCCAGCACCAGGCCGACCGTGCCGGTCGACGAGCCGCGGCGCAGGTTGCGCGCGCTCAGGTTGCGCCGGAAGCCGAGCTGGTCGATGGCCGCGAGCACGCGCTCGGCGGTGGCCGGGTGCACGCCCGCCTCGTCGTTCACCACGCGCGAGACCGTCTTGATGCTGACACCGGCCAGCCGCGCCACGTCGTTCATGGTGGCGCGACGCACCTTGCGGCCGGCGGCTGCGGACAACGTTGTCATAGTGCGCGAATCACACACCCGCCACCGATCAAAGTCAATGATCCGATCTGTCTTGAACGAGACAACCCTCCCCAGCAGCCTTGACGCGGACCTGACACGCTCCGCAAGGATCCGGTTACTGGATGCCTTGGACAGCGTTGTCAACCCGAGGAGGTCTCGTGAAGACGGCACTGGTCGCGGCGGCGGCCGTAGCACTCGCGGTGCTCCACCCGGTCCAGGCGGACGCCCAGTCGGAGGACCCGGCGCGCTGGGTCAACCCGTTCGTCGGCACCCAGCCGGGTGGACCCGACCACGGCACGGGCGGCGGCGCGGGCAACAACTTCCCGGGCGCGGACGTGCCGTTCGGGATGGTCCAGTGGAGCCCGGACACCGTCACCCGCCAGCACGGCGGCTACTCCTACCAGGACAACCGGATCAAGGGGTTCAGCCTCACGCACCTGTCCGGCGCGGGCTGCTCGACCTACCAGGACGTCCCGATCATGCCGTTCGTCGGCGAGGTCACCACCTCCCCGGCGACGGACCCGGCCCGGTACGTCTCGACGTTCTCCCACGCCAACGAGTCCGCGACCCCCGGCTACTACGGCGTCACCCTCGACAGCGGCGCGAAGGTCGAGCTGACCGTCACGCAGCGCACCGGCGTCGGCCGCCTGGCGTACCCCGGTGGGGCGACCTCGACGCTGCTGGTCAACACGTCCGGCTCGATCGCGGGCACGGACGACGCCGAGGTCACCATCGGCACCAACACCATCAGCGGCTGGGCCACCAGCGGCCGGTTCTGCGGCGCGGACCACCGCTACCGGGTGTACTTCCACGCCCGGTTCGACCAGCCCTTCGCCACCCACGGCACGTGGAAGAACGGCGCGGTCACCCCGGGCCGGACGCAAGAACGCGGCGGCTCCGGCGTCCGCGACACCGGTGACGCGCCGAAGACCGTCGAGCAGAAGCGCACGGTCGTCGCGCAGGACACCACGGTCTCCGGCCCCGGTTCCGGCGCGTACGTGACCTTCGACGACCCGGACGTGACCATGCGCGTCGGCCTGTCGTTCGTCTCGATCGACGGCGCGAAGCGGAACCTGCGCGCCGAGAACGTGGGCAAGTCGTTCGACGCCGTCCACGCCGCCGCCCGCAAGGCCTGGAACGACCGGCTCAACCAGGTGAAGGTCACCGGCGGCACGGACGCGCAGCGCACCACGTTCTACACCGCGCTCTACCACTCCCTGTTGCAGCCCAACGTGTTCTCGGACGTGGACGGCCGCTACCCGGGCTTCGACGGCCGCGTCCACACCGCCGAGAAGGGCCACGCCGTCTACACCAACTTCTCCGGCTGGGACGTCTACCGCTCGGAAATGCAGCTGCTGTCCCTGCTCGCGCCGAAAGAATCGTCGGACATGGTCCGCTCGATGATGTTGTTCGCCGAACAGGGCGGCAGCTGGGACCGCTGGACCGTGGCCAACGGCTACACCGGCGTCATGGTCGGCGACCCGTACCACGTGATGGTGTCCAGCGCGTACGCGTTCGGGGCCAAGGACTTCGACGCGTCCAAAGCGCTCCTGCTGATGCTGCGCGGCGCGACGCAACCCACGCAGGGCTACGAGGAACGCCCCGGCCTGACCGACTACCAGACCCTGGGTTACGTCCCGATCGGCGCGCGCAACGTGTGGGGACCGCCCGCCACGACCCTGGAGTACACCACCGCCGACTTCTCCATCGCCGAACTCGCCCGCCGCCTCGGTGACGGCGCGACCTGGCAGACGTTCATGAAACGCGCCCAGTACTGGCAGAACCTCTACAACCCGGCCACCGGCTACCTCCAGGCACGCAACCGCGACGGCTCGTTCGTCGAACCGTTCACGCCCGGCAACCCGGACACGTGGGTCGAGGGCAACGCCGCCCAGTACACGTGGATGGTCCCCTACAACGCGCGTGGCCTGTTCACCGCGATGGGCGGCGACGTCGAGGTCCGCGAGCGGCTGGACTTCTTCTTCACCAAGCTCAACGCCGGACCGCACGAGCCGCACGCGTTCCTCGGCAACGAGCCGATCATGCACACCCCGTGGCTCTACAACTGGGCCGGCGCGCCCGACAAGACGCAAGCGGTCGTGCGCAAGGCCGTGGACGAGCTGTTCGGTCCCGGCCCGAACGGGTTGATGGGCAACGACGACCTCGGCCAGATGTCGTCGTGGTACGTGTGGGCGGCGCTGGGCCTGTACCCGGCGATCCCCGGCCGGGCGGAACTGGTCGTCAACAGCCCGCTGTTCCCCGAGGTCACCATCACCCGCCCGAACGGCAAGCCGATCGTCATCAAGGCGTCCGGCGAGGGCAAGTACGTCTCGGGGCTGACCCTCAACGGCCGCGCGCAGACCCGCACGTGGCTGCCGGAGTCGTTCGTGGCCGGCGGCGGCACGCTGGAGTTCGGCCTGTCCACCACCCCGACCGCCTGGGGCGCCGGACCCGCCGACGCGCCGCCGTCGTTCCGGGACGGCGAGATCGCCCAGCAGTCCTACGTCGAGCCCGGCCGGCTCGTGCTGCCCGCCGGCGGCAGCGGCACGGTCACCATCGGCGCGCAGGACTTCTCCGGCCGCGGCGGCGAGGTGGCCTGGACCGCCCAGCCGCCGCCGGGGATCACCCTGACCCCGGTCAGCGGCGAGGTCACCGTGCCGCCGGGGGAGAAGGCCGGGCAGGCGGTCACCGTGGCGGTGGCCGCGAACGCCGCCGAGCAGACCCACCGCGTGCCGGTGCTGTTCGGCAACGGCCAGCGCAGCACCATCTCCGTGCTGGTCGCCGAACCGGGCAGCCTGCGGGCGGCGTTCAACAACGTCGGCACCTCGCCCGACGACGACCAGGCCATCGGCAACTTCGACGGCGGCGGCTGGAGCTACTCGCGCAAGGCGCTGGCGGAGCAGGGGGTTGAGCCCGGGGCGGTGCTGACCTCGGACGGCATCGGCTACACCTGGCCGTCGTCGCCGGTCGGCGAGCCGGACAACGTCAACGCCACCGGCCAGACCGTGACGGTCAACGCCACCGGCACGAAGCTCGGCCTGCTCGGCAGCGGCGCGGGCGGCCGGTCGTCCGGGCGGCTGACCGTCACCTACGCCGACGGCACCACGCAGACCGCCGACGTCGGCTTCTCCGACTGGGCGTTGGGCGGCAACCCGTCCACACCGCCGTCGTTCGACAACCGCATCGTGGTGACCACGCCGTACCGCAACAACACCAGCGGCGAGGCGCAGCAACTCAAGGTGTTCGTGTTCGCCACCGCTCCCATCACGGTGGAGGGCAAGCCGATCCGGTCGGTGACGCTGCCCGCGTCGGTCACCGGCGGCACGTTCCACGTGTTCGCCATCGGCGTCGCCTGATTGGACCTGTTCGGCGGGCGTGGAATGGACCTGGAACCCCGTCGTGGCCGCCGAGCAGCATGGCGGTCATGACGGAGTTCGAGCGGTGGCTGGGCGAGGAGTTCGTCCGGCTCAACACGGTGTTCGAGGAGGCGTACTTCGCGGCCGGGCGGGAGCACGTGCCCGGCCTGGGGCAGGAGGAGGTCCTGCACGAAGGCGCGAAGCGGCTGCCCGACCCGGACGGCGACCGGTACCGGCTGCTCGGGTCGGTCGGGATGTACCTGGCGGCGTGCGCGCGGCACCGGGTGGAGGACGCTGAGGTGCTGGCCCCGGCGTGGACGTTGGCGACCCGGCTGGGCACGTCCCTGGGCGTCGCGCCGCGGTACGTGTTCGCCCACCAGAGCCTCGCCGGGTTCCGCACGTTCACCTCGCTGCCTGACGAGCAGGCCTTCGTGCGGCAGAACGGGTTGGCGGTGGTCGCCTACGAACGCGCGGCCCACGCGCTGCGCACGATCACCGGCATGGGCGTGGCCGACCCGATGGTGGAGTACCTGTTGCGAGACGCGCGACAAGCCCTTGAGGACGTCCTGGAGTTCAACCGCGGGCTGGCCGAAACCGTTGACCCGCAACGGTTCTACCTCGGCATCCGGCCGTACTTCCGGCCGCACCGCGTCGGCGCGCACGTCTACCGGGGTGTCAACGCCGGTGACTTCGCGGCCGTCAACGAGATCGACCTGCTGTTGGGCCTGTGCCGCGCCGACGACCCCTTCTACCAGCGGATCGTGGCCGACAAACTCCCTTACGTGCCGCCGGACCACCAGGCCCGGTTGCACATGGCAGTCCTGGCCGAACCGCTGCTGCACCGCTTCCTGCGCGAACCCGTCCACGCCCTCCTGTTCCTGGACGTGTGCAAGGCCCACGGCGCCGCCTACGCCCTGCACCACGGCCGGCTGGTCAAGCCGTTCCTGGAGGCGCAGGCGGGTGGGGCGCAGGACGTGACGGCCAGCGGCCCGCCGTTGAGCGTCGTCGTGGCGGAACTGGCCCACTTGGTGGACCTCCGCACGGCGAGGCCGCGGGCGGGCGCGTTCGGCGCGCACGAGGAGCTGCGGCGGCTAGCCCAGCTCGCGTAGCGCCTTGCCGATCGCCGCGACGCCCTCGGCGAGGACGGTCGCCGGGTTGGCCGCGTACCCGAGCACCAGACCGGGCCGGGTGGGGCGTTGGGCGTGCCAGGACAGGGGTTGGGCCTTCACCCCCAGCTCCAGCGCGGCCGCGGCCACCGCGGTGTCCGGCACGTCCCCGTCGAACGTCACGGTCAGGTAGAGACCGGCCGCCACGCCGTGGACCCGTGCGCCCGGCAGGTGCTCGGAGATCGCGCGGGTCATGGCGTCACGGCGGCGGACGTGCCGGCGGCGCAACAGCCGCAGGTGCCGTTCCAGCTCACCGGAGTCCATGAGTTCGGCCAGCACCAGTTGCGGCAGGGCGGTGCTGCCCAGGTCGGCGAACCGCTTGGCCGCCACCGCCGCCTCCCGGTACCGCTCGGGCACCAGCATCCACCCCGTGCGCAGGGCGGGGGCGAGCAACTTGGAGACGCTGCCCAGGTAGCAGACCCGGTCGGGCAGCGCGGCCCGCAGCGCCGACACCGGCGGCCGGTCGTACCGGTGCTCGGCGTCGTAGTCGTCCTCCACGACCAGCCCGCCCCACCGCGCCAACTCCCGCCGCCGGGCCGCGTCCAGCACCACCCCGGTCGGGAACTGGTGCGCGGGCGTCACGAGCACCGCGTCCGCGCGCAGCTCCGACACCCGCAGCCCGAGGTCGTCCACCGGCGCCGGCGGGGTGGCCAGGCCGTGGTGGTTCAGGTGCTGCCGGACGCCCAGCGACCCGGGGTCCTCGACCGCGATCTCCCGGAACCCGTCGCCCCGCAACACCTCGGCCAGCAAGGCCAACGCCTGCGCGACACCGGTCACCACGACCACCTCGCCCGGGTCGGCGGCGATCCCGCGCGTGCGCGCCAGCCACCGGGTGACGGCGACCCGGAGGGCCGGCACGCCACGCGGGTCGCCGTACCCGAGGTCACCGGCCCCGAGGTCGGCCAGCACGGCCCGTTCCGCCCGCAGCCAGGCGGCCCGGGGGAAGGCGGAGAGGTCGGGAACACCGGGCGAGAGGTCGATCCGGGCCGGGGCTTCGCGCAACACGTCGAACACGTCCGCGCCCGGCACCTCGGGGAACATCACCACCCCGCCAGCCACCGCGCCACCCGAACCCCTGATGCCCGGTCGCGTCGCCACCGCGCCACCCGGACTCCCGACGCTCGTCCGCGCCGCCACCGCGCCACCCGAAGCCGCACCCGGCCGCGCGGGCACCGCGACCACCACCGTCCCCGCCCGGCCCCGGCCGGTGACGTGCCCTTCCTCGGTCAGCCGCCGGTAGGCCTCGGTCACCACCCCGCGCGACACGCCCAGTTCGGCGGCGAGGACCCGGGTGGCGGGCAGCCGCTCGCCCGGGGCCAGCCGGCCGTCGGCCAGCGCGGCCCGCAGCCGTGCCGCCAGCCAGTCCGCCAAGCCCCGGGCCGGGGCGTCGGCGGCGTCCAGCTGCAGGAAGTCCGAACCGGTCGCCACCTGGCCAGACTATGCCGCGGGCAAGCGTCGCGTCCTATGGTGGGACGGGTGACGACTGATCCCGTGCGCGCGGTGAACACGTTCATCGGCACCAAGGACGACGGCAACACGTTCCCGGGCGCGTCCATGCCGTTCGGGATGGCCCACTCCAGCCCGATCGGGTCGCACTACGCCGGGTACCGCTACGACGACCCGGTGATCCGGGGGTTCGGGCACTTCTTCCTGTCCGGCGCGGGGTGCTGGGAGCAGGGCGGGCTGGTGTCGGTGCTGCCGGTCGACCGGGTGCCGCGGGTGTTCGACCACCGCCGCTACGGGGCCCGGTACAGCCACGAGGGCGAGGTCGGGGAGGCCGGCTACTACCGCGTCCGCCTGGACGGCGGCATCACGGTCGAGAGCACGGCGACGCTGCGCACCGGGGTCGAGCGGTTCACCTTCCCGGCCGGCGTCACCCCGCACGTCCTGGTGAACGTCGGCCAGGCCAACGACAAGGAGCCGGTGTTCGCCAGCTCCATCCGGGTCGTGGACGACCGCACCCTCGCCGGTTCCGTCACCTCGCAGGCGTTCTGCGGCGGCAAGCCGTACACGACGTACTTCACGACCACGTTCGACCGCCCGTTCACCAGGACCGGCAACTGGGGCGGCGCGTCGGGCGGGTCCGGGCTGCGCGGCCAGTGGGTGGCCTTCGCCGACGGGCCGGTCACCGCGGCGACTTCGTTGTCCCACGTCGACGCGGACGGCGCGGACCGCAACCTCGCCGAGGCGCGGGGGAAGTCGTTCGACGCCTTGCGGGAGGCCGCCCAGGAGTCCTGGCGGACGGAGCTGTCGTCGGTGGAGATCACCGCCGAGTCCGCCGACGACGCCACGGTCTTCTACACCGCCCTCTACCACGTGTTGCTGCAACCGTTGACGGGCAACGACATCGACGGCCGGTACCGGGGCTTCGACGACCGGGTCCACACGGCCGACGGATGGACGTACTACGAGTACTTCTCGCTGTGGGACACCTACCGCGCCCACAACCAACTCCTCGCCCTCCTGCGCCCCGAACGGGCCCGGGACGTCGCCCGGTCGCTCCTCGCGATCCACGAGCAGGGCGGCTGGCTGCCGCGGTGGGCCTACGCCAACCAGGAGACCAACACGATGACCGGCGACCCGGTCACCCCGTTCCTGGTGGACCTGTGGCGGTTCGGCGCGCTGGACGGGCTGGAGGAGCAGGCCTACCGCGCGTTGCTCCAGAACGCCACGCTGCTCCCGCCCGCCGCGTCGCCGTTCGAGGGGCGGGCCGGGGTGGAGTCCTACCTGGCCAACGGGTTCGTGCAGTTCGACCCGCAGCACCGCAAGAAGGGGCAGGACGTGGACCCGCACCACGGCGCGTCCGCCACGTTCGAGTACGCGCTGGCCGACGCGTCGCTGTCCCTCATGGCGGAAGCGTTGGGGCACAAGGAGGACGCCGCGGCACTGCGCCGGCGCGGGCTCAACTACCGGACGCTGTGGGACGCGTCGGTGACCGACCGCAGGTTCACCGGGTTCCCGCGCCCGAGGACCGCCGACGGCCGGTGGCTCGCGGAGTTCACGCCCCAGGGGCAGGACGGGTTCCACGAGGGCACGGCGTGGCAGTACCAGTGGCTGGTGCAGCAGGACGTGCCCGGCCTGGTGGACCTGTTGGGTGGCGCGGAGCGGGCCGCCGCCCGCCTGGACGACTTCTTCGCCTACCCCGACCTGGTGGCCGACCCCGCGCGCACGGTCCGCGAGAAGTGGGTGGTGGGGCCGTACAACTACTACAACCAGTTCCGCTACAACCCCAACAACGAGCCGGACCTGCACGCGCCCTGGATGTACGTGCTGATCGGGCAGCCGTGGAAGACCTCGGCGGTCAACCGGGCCGCGCAGACCCTGTTCGTCAACGCGCCCAACGGGGTCACCGGCAACGACGACCTCGGCACCATGTCCGCCTGGTACGTGTTCAGCGCCCTCGGCCTGTACCCGGCGGTCCCCGGCACCGGCCGGTTCCTCTTGCACGCCCCGCGCTACCCCCGGGCCACCCTCCACCTGGCCGACGGCTCCCTCACCATCACCGCGCCCGACGCCACGCCCACCCGGCTCCAGTACATCCGCGCGGTCACGCTCAACGGGACGGCCCACGACAACACGTGGATCGACCACGAAGACCTGGTGGCCGGGGCGGACGTGGACGTGGCGCTCACCGACGACCCGGCCGAAGCCGACTGGGGCACCCCGCCGCCGTCACCCTGCGCGGGCGGCTGACCGCGCAGCGCGAGCGGCGTCATACGAAAGCATCGCGGACTGATCTACTTTGGTGGTCGGCACGCCGGAAACCCCGTGCGAAGTCGTTCGCCGGGCTTACGGTGCGCGGCATGACTGGGGAGAGAGCGGCGGTCGTGGTCAGCGACATCCGCAAGCACTACGGCGACCTCAAGGCGGTGGACGGCGTCTCGTTCACCGTCGCCGAAGGCGAGTTCTTCGGCATCCTCGGCCCGAACGGGGCGGGCAAGACCACCACGCTGGAGATCGTGGAGGGGCTGCGCAAGGCCGACTCCGGCCGGGTGCGCCTGCTCGACGAGGACCCGTGGCCGCGCAACCCCGCGCTGCTGCCCCGGATCGGCGTGCAGCTCCAGGCGTCCAGCTTCTTCGAGAAGCTGACCGCCAAGGAGCAGTTGGAGACCTTCGGCTCGCTCTACGGCGTGCCCGCCAAGCGCGCCGCCGAGATGCTGGAGCTGGTCGGGCTCACCGACAAGGCCGACGTGCAGGAGAACAAGCTGTCGGGCGGGCAGCGGCAGCGGTTGTCCATCGCGTGCGCGCTCGTGCACGACCCGGACGTCGTGTTCCTCGACGAGCCGACCGCCGCGCTGGACCCGCAGGCCCGGCGCAACCTGTGGGACGTGCTGCGCGCCATCCAGCAACGCGGCAAGACCATCGTCTACACCACGCACTACCTGGACGAGGCCGAGATCCTCTGCGACCGGGTGGCGATCATGGACAAGGGCCGGGTCCTCGCCATGGACGCGCCCGCGACCCTGGTCCGCGGCCTCGACGCGCCCACCCACGTGGTGCTCCAGCGCGGCGCGCTCACCGCGGCCGACGCGCGCGCGATCACCGGCGTGGACCAGGTGCAGGAGGACGAGGTGTCGCTGACCATCGCGACCCGCCGTCCCGCGCCCGTGTTGTCGGCGCTGGCCGAGCGGGGCACGCTCGACGGGCTCCAGGTCCGCACGGCGACGTTGGAGGACGTGTTCCTCGACCTGACCGGACGGGAGTACCGGGCATGACCGCGTTCAAGAGCCTGTCCGCCGCGATGGTGAAGGGCTTCCTGCGCGACCGGATGACCCTGTTCTTCGCCTTCGTGTTCCCGCTGATGTTCCTGGTCGTGTTCGGCCTGCTGTTCCGCGACTCCGGCGCGGACCGGACCAGGGTCGCGGTCGTCGGCGACGGCCCGGTGGTCACCGCGCTGTCCGAGTCCGGCGCGCTGGAGCTGGAACGCCACGACGACCTCGAAGCCGCCCGGCGCAAGGTGGACGACGGCGACCTGCCGGCCGTCGTCGTCGCGCGCGGCGGCGCGGTGGAGCTGGTGTTCGCCGCCAGTGACCAGACCCGGGCGCAGACCGTGCTGGGCATCGTGTCGGGCACGGTGGACAAGGTGAACCTGGCGGCGACGGGCACCACGCCGGCGTTCACGTTCAAGGCCGAACCGGTCGAGGACGCGACGCTCAAGCCGATCCAGTTCCTGACACCGGGCATCCTGTCCTGGGCGGTGTCGATCTCCGGTGTCTTCGGGGCGGCGCTGACGCTGGTGTCGTGGCGCAAGAAGCAGGTGCTGCGCCGGATCCGGTTGGCGCCCGTGGGCCCGACGGTGGTGCTGTCGTCGCGCATCCTGGTCAGCGTCGGGACGGCGGTGGCCCAGGGCGTGGTCTTCGTGGCGGTCGCGCTGACCCCGCTGTTCGGCCTGAAGCTGACCGGCTCGTGGTGGCTGGCCCTGCCGCTGCTGGTGCTGGGGACGACGGCGTTCTTCGCGATCGGCATGCTGGTCGGGGCGTTCTGCCGGACCGAGGAGGCGGCCAGCGGGGCGGCGAACATCGTGATCATGCCGATGGCCTTCCTGTCGGGCACGTTCTTCCCGCTGGAGAAGGCGCCGTCGTGGCTGCAGGTGGTGTCGAACGTGTTCCCGCTGCGGCACATGAACGACGGGATGCTGGACGTGCTGGTGCGCGGGAAGGGCGTCGAGGCGCTGCTGGTGCCGTCGGCGGTGCTGGTCGGCTTCACGCTGGTGGTCGGTTTCATCGCGGCCCGCGTGTTCCGCTGGGAGGACTGAGCCGGGGGCGGAAACGGACCCAACGGACAGGTGACCGGCATCACTCACCACAATGGGTGACATGCTTAGCAGCCCCGTTGGCCGTTTCCGCCTCTTCGCGCTCGCCGAGGCCGTGTCGTGGGCCGGTCTGCTGATCGGCATGTTCTTCAAGTACGTGGTCGTCGGCAACGAGATCGGCGTGAAGGTCTTCGGCCCGATCCACGGGGTGATCTTCGTCGGCTACGTGCTCGTCACGCTGATGCTCGCGCACCGGTGGAACAAGAGCACCACCGTGTGGGCGCTCGTGGCGAGCATCCCGCCGTTCGGCACCGTCCTGTTCGAGCGCTGGGCCGCGAAGAACGGCAAGCTCGACGAAGAGGGCCAGACCGAACAGGTGTGACCCGCGGGGGTCAGACCGCGAACGACCGGGCCAGCGCCAGGTGCTCCTCGGGGTCGCCCCGGTGGTAGACGCGCTCGCTCTCCTCGATGTTGTCGAGGAAGTGCTGGTAGACGCGGGCGCTGAGCAGGTGCGCCGCCGGTCGGGCGTGGCGGAGGGCGCTCGCGGGGTCGCTGTCGGGCCGCAACGCCAGCCACGACTCGCACCAGACCTGTTCGACGAGTTCGCCGACGGTCGGGCCGACGAAGTCGATCAGCTTCGCCGCGTCGAGCGCCGGGTGGCCCCAGTGCGCCTCGGCCCAGTCCAGGACGACGCCGGTGGACCGCCAGTTGCCCGGGTGGAAGTCACCGTGCAGCAGGGTCTGGGGCAGGCCGGACGACGGCACGTCGATCGAGTGCTCGCGCAGGCGGGGCGGGCCGGCGAGGGCGTGTTGCATCGCGACCCAGCGGGGCACCATGTGACGGATCATCTCGGGCGTGGGGGACCAGCAGTCGGCGCCCGGTGCGTCCTCCAGCAGGATGCGGCGGTCCTCGGCGGCCAGGACGCTCGGCACCAGCTCCGGGTCGACGGACCGCACCAGTTCGATGACCGGTCCTTCGGGCGACAGGAACGGCGGCACTTCCTTCGCCCAGACCGTTCCGCCCCTGGTGCGCAGCCGGTAGAGGCACGACAGGTTCCAGGTCTTGACCTGGGTCGGGGGTTCGACGCCGCGCACGTGGCCGTGCGCCCACTCCAGCAACGCGGCCGGCCCGCCCGGTCTGGCCCACGGCACGCGCAGCGGGTCGTCGGGGAAGTCGATCGGATCCACTGTGGACAGTGGAACGGGGGCGTGCGCCTCGACCTGGTAGGTGACCGTTCCGCCACGCATCCCCGTGCCGGTCGCGGAGACGAGCCGGAGCACGCTCGTGGGGACGCCGAGCTGCCGGTCGAGGTGCGCGGTGACCGGTTCGACGTCGTTCCACCAGGGGGACGGCACGGTGAACTCCGGCACGGTTCCCACGTGCCGGCCGCCTGCGGTCACCAGGGCGATCACGGTTCGCACGGCGCACAGGGTGGCCGACCGGGCGGGGTCCGGTCGAGCGGATTACCCGCGGCCGGCCCGCGCCGCGCCGGTCAGTCCTCGAAGTCGCCCACCGCGCGCCGGACCTTGGCGAGCAGGTCGGTCAACTGCTCGGTCTGCCGGTCGGTCAGCCCGCGCAGCCCGAACTCGACCTCCGTCACCGCCTCCGTCGCCGCCTCCCGCCGCGCGTGCCCGGCCTCGGTGATCTCCACCAGGGTCGTGCGCCGGTCGGTCGGGTGGGGGTTGCGCCGGACCAGCCCGTCCGCCTCCAGCCGGTCCACGATGTTGGTCACGCTCGTCGGGTGCAGCTGGAGGCGCTCGCCCATCACCCGCATCGGCAGGCTGCCGGTGCGCGAGAACGTGAGCAGCACCAGCGCCTCGAACCTGGCGAAGGTCAGGCCGTGCGGTTTGAGGGCGGCGTCCACCGAGGACTGGATGATCTGCTGTACTCGCATGACGCTCGTGACCGCCGCCATCGCCGTCGACGGTCCGATCCGCTTCTCCCACAGCTCGGCGGCGCGCGCGATGGGGTCGAACGGCAGCGGTCGGGACGTCATGCCGCCGAAGCTACCAGTGGGTACCCGACCAAGAGGAGGGAACTGTGCTCGTCGCGTTCAGCGTCAGCCCGCTCGGCGGGGAGTCCGACAGCGTGGCCGCGGCCGTCGCCGAGGCCGTGCGGGTGGTCCGCGAGTCCGGGCTGCCCAACCAGACCAACGCGATGTTCACGCTGGTCGAGGGCGAGTGGGACGAGGTGATGGCGGTGGTCAAGAAGGCCACCGAGGTGGTGCAGGCCACCGCGCCCCGGGTGAGCCTGGTCCTCAAGGCCGACATCCGTCCCGGCTACACCGGGCAGCTCACCGCGAAGGTGGAGCGGGTCGAGCAGCACCTGAACCCTTCCGAATAGTCGGACGTCCTACTAATTTGACCGCATGGACCCCCGTGCCCTGTGGTTGCGCTTCGAGACCTACCACGACGTCACGTACTTCACGCCGGAGTCCCGCGCGGTGACCGACGCGCTGGGCTGCAAGGGCGGCTGGATGGGCTACTTCGGCATGCGGGCGGCGCCGCTGGGCGCGGCGGCCCCGCGGACCGTGACGGCCGCGTTCTACAGCTTCCACCCGCGCAAGGTGGCCCGCGCGCTGCCCGACGCGTGGGAGGTGGCGTCGCCGGAACGCTTCCTCGCCGCCCGGCTGGAGGGCGTGGACGGGGCGTTGCGCCGGATGCTGCCCACCCTGGACGTCGGCGAGGCGGCCGAGCTGGCGCTGCGCGCGGCGGCTGCCGCGCCGACGGCCGGACGGGTCATGGGAGCGGCCAACGCCGCCCTGCCGGTGCCCGACGAACCGCACCTGGCGCTCTGGCAGGCGTGCACGACCCTGCGCGAGTCGCGCGGGGACGGGCACGTCGCCGCGCTCGTCGCGGCGGACCTGACGCCCTGCGAGACGCTGGTGCTCTTCGGCGCGGACAAGGGGCTGGACGCGTCCTACCTGCGGGAAGCACGCGGGTGGTCCGAGGAGGAGTGGGCCGGCGCGGAACGCTCGCTCGCCGAGCGGGGGCTGTTCGACAACGGCCTCACGCCGGCCGGCCGCGCCCTGCGCGAGGACGTGGAACGCCGGACCGACGCCGCCGCGGCCCACCCGTGGCGGGCGCTCGGCGCAGCCGACACCGCTCGCTTCGCCGACCTCATGACCCCGCTCGCGCTGGCGCTGGGGCGGCGCAACGACGCCATGCGCCGCAACCCGATGGCGATCGACCCGGTGGCCCAACTGGCGGGGTGACGACGGTCGCGGGCGCGTCCGGCCGGGCTGCCGTCGCGACCGGCCGGAGCCGTGCCAGGATGGGAGCGTGACAAGGCCAGACCCTCGCAAGTCCGCAGCACTGTCCGCCGCGCTCTCCGGGGCGGTCGACCTCGGCGCGCTGAAGGCCCGGGCCGACGCCGCCCGCCAGCGCGCCGCCACACCGCCCCCCGCCGCCGGCGCTCCGGCCGCCGAGGGGCCCAGCCCGTGGGTGCTCGACGTCACCGAGGCCACCTTCCAGTCGGTCGTCGAACGCTCGCTGGACGTCCCGGTCGTGGTCGAGCTGACCGCGTCCTGGAGCCCGGAGGCGGGCCAGTTGTCGCCGGTGCTGGAGAAGGCCGCCCGCGCGGCCGGCGGCGCGTGGCTGCTCGCCCGGGTCGATCTCGACGTGAGCCCGCGGGTGGGCCAGGTGTTCGGCGTGCAGTCGGTGCCGACCGTGGTCGCCGTGGCCGCCGGCCAGCCGGTGGACGCCTTCGCCGGCCCCCTGCCCGAAGCCGAGTTCACCCAGTGGATCAACCGCCTGCTCGACGCGCTGCGCGACCGCCTGCCCGGCATCCGCGCCGCCGAGGCCGGCCGGACCGGCGAGCCCGTCGCCGAGCCCGAGGACGAGCGCTTCACCGCCGCCGAGGACGCGTTCGAACGCGGTGACTTCGCCGCCGCCGAGGCCGCCTACGAGGCGATCCTGGCCACCGAGCCCGGCAACGCCGAGGCCAAGGCCGCCCTCGCCCAGGTCCGGTTCACCGCGCGCGCGGAGAACCTGAGCCCGGACGTCGTGGCCAAGGCCGACGCCAACCCCGACGACCTGGACGCCCAGCTCGCGGCGGCCGACGTCGAGCTGGCCACCCAGGACGTGGAGCGCGCCTTCAAGCGGTTGGTGGACACCGTGCGGCGGGTCTACGGCGACGACCGCGACCGGGTCCGCGAGCACCTGGTGGGCCTGTTCGAGCTGTTCCCGCCGGACGACGAGCGCGTCGCCAAGGCGCGCCGCAACCTCGCCAGCGCCCTCTACTGACCCCTCCCCGCCGTGGGCGCCGCCGTCGCGACGCCCACGGCCGGAGGGCCTACTCGGAGTACTTGCGGGTGCAGAGCCCGCTGCCGTCGAAGAACCCGTCCCGGAACGCCTCCACCCGGGCGAACCCGGACGGCACCACGGTCCCGTTGACGTCCGCCGCGATCAGGCTCCGGTCGGCGAGCAGCTCCGCCACCGCCTCGTCCAGGTCACCCGAGGACAGCCGCAGCTTGGCCTTGGCGTCGGTCGTCGTGCCCGCCCACGCGCCGGTCAGGCAGGCGGTCCGCAGACCCGCCGCGGGCCCTTCCAACGGGTAGCCCGTGGCCTTCTGGATGGACAGCGCGAACCGCGAGGCGATCTCCGCGAACGCCGCGAAGTCGCCGATCCCGCCCTTCTGGCCCCGCTTCGGCGGGGTGCCGATCTTCACCAGGTCCTGCAGGTCGATGCCGACCGTGTTGGTGGCCGGGCAGTAGGTCGCCGGGGAGGTCACCTTGGCGTTCGTGCAGGCCACGTCGCCCTGCTTGAACGTGGGCGGGGTCGCGCCGCTCTGGTTGAAGGCGTCGCGGAGGCTCTCTTCGAGCAGTTGCAGGTACTTGCGGTCATCGACCTTCAGGTTGCCCTTGCCCTGGCCGGTGTCCACGTCCTGCGCGTCGAACTTCTGCTGGGTGATGCGCTCCTTGATCTCCTGCTCGTCGATCTGCGCGCACCGCTTCGGGTCGCCCGCGAACCCGAACTGGAAGGCCGCCACCCGGTCGAACGCGCTGCCGTGCGCGCCCTGCTTCTCGGCGGACGTGCCCGCCGCGTCGCGGATGAAGAACATGGTCGCCAGCACCTGGTTCAGGCCGGGACCGGTGGAGATGCGGAAGTGCTTGGACTTGCCCTCGGCCACCCAGCGGAAGAAGTTGCCCGCGTAGCAGTCGGCCTGCTGCTCCTTGATGATCGACGGCGTGCCCTGGTTGACGCCGCCCTGCGCGCCGAGCTTGTACTGCACGGCGTGGCCCATCTCGTGCGCCAGCACGGTGACCACGGACATCGGGCCGAACGCGTCGTCCAGCATGGGGAGCAGGTCGCCGCGGTCCCAGGCGATGCTGTCGTCCAGCGAGCAGTAGAACGCGTTGGCGACCCCGGCGGTGTTGGTCCGGCAGATCTCCACGCCCGCGCCGGTCGAGTCGTAGGACACCAGGCGCTTGACCGGCTCGAACTTCTTGCCGTCGAAGTGCTCGGGCATCTTCTCGGCCCAGTACTCCTCGACGTCGGCGAGGGTGTTGACGGCGAGCCGGTCCATCTCGCCGCCGTCGGCGTTCTCCACGCGCAGGTCGGCGTCGGGCACACCGGGCTTGGGCCCGCTCTCGCCGGTGGTGATCTCCAGCCCGGCGACCTTGGTGACGTCGGGCTTCACCGCCTTGGCGACCCCGTCCACCGCCTGCGTGCACGCACTGGTCAACGCCGAGACCAGGACGAGCGCCGAAACCCCCACCAGCCGCCGACCCATCCCACGCCCCATCCACCGCCGAGCCGAACCACGAGCCATCCGCCCGAACCCTACTTAACGAGCCCGAGCCGCCGTGGCGGAACCACACCAACCACCCCACCGCCGAAGCGGACCGGACGGTTTTAGAACCCGCAGGCCGTCACGCCGGTGAAGACGCCGTTGCGGAAGACGTCCACCCGCTTGAACCCGGGATCGACGGCGTTCTCCCCGGACGCGTCCCGGGCCGCGAAGTCGTAGGCCAGCAACACCTGCACGGCCTCGTCCAGGTCACCCGGCGACAACCCGAACCCCTGCTGCCGCGTGAACACCTCGCGCGTGTAGGCCCCGGCCAGGCACAGCGCGCCCTCCGCCGCCTCGGCACCCTCGACCCGCAGCCCGGCCGACGACCGCGCCGCCAACCCGTACCGGCTGGCGAGCAACACGCCCGTCGCGTAGTCGCCGATCCGGGCGTGCAGCTCCGGCAGGTCCTCCGCCACGTCGACCTCGACCGACTTGTCCGCCGGGCAGAACGCCACCGGCCCCTGGTCGCCCGAGCACGTCGGCTCCTCGCGGACCGTGGTGGTCCGGGGCTCGGTCCACGTCTTGCCCTTGGCGCCCACCAGCGCCTTGTAGTAGTTGTTCAGGTCCGGCGCGATGGCGTCCAGCATCTCGTCGAACGGCAGGTTCCCGCCCCGCTCGCGGTCGTCGAGGCTGGTGAACGCCTGCTGCGTGAACGGCCGGTTCTGCACGGTCATCGCCGCGCAGAACTTCGCGTCCTTCAGGTAGCCGTCCTGGAAGGCCGACACCCGGTCGAACGCGTTGCCGTGGGCGGAGCTGTCCTCCGCCGACGTGCCGACCGGGTCGCGGAACGTGATCAGCGCGCCCAGGGCCGAGTCCAGCGTGTCCGTGCCGATGTCCAGGTGCTCGGACTTGCCGTCGTTGACCCACTTGATGAACGCGCCGGCGAAGCAGTCGGCCATCGCCTCGGTGAGGATGGTCGGGTACTTGTCCGGGTCGCGGCGCTCGGCCTCGGGGGTGATGCCCATGCGCCGCTGCACCGCGTGGCCCATCTCGTGCGCCAGCACGATCACCACGGCCGCGTCGCCGAACCGGTCCTTGAGCACCGGCAGCAACGCCGCCCGGTCCCACGCGATGGCGTCCGCGCTCGGGCAGTAGAACGCGTTGCCCTCCACGTCGCTGGCCTTCTCCGTGCACGGCGGCGGCTTGGCGGCCGGGTCGGAGGTGTCCACGGAGTAGATGCCGCCCTCGATGGGCTGCCACTTCTCGCCGAACGTGGCCGGGAAGGTCTCCTCCCAGAACTCGTCCACGTCGGTGATCGCGGTGGCCGCGAGCTGGTCGATGGGCCCGCCGTCGGTGCCCCGGATGAACCCGGTGTCCACCGCGCCCCCGGTCACGACCTTGCCCGCGACCGGTCGCCCGTCGACCAGTTGGGTGCACCCGGAAGCCACCAGGGCCACCGCCACGAGCAGGACCAGCCGAGCCGATGCGCGCCGCATCGGACCATTGTGCAGCCTCTCCACCCCTAAGGGGTCGTTACGGCACTTCCCGGTCGCACCGTTGACACCCCTGTTCGGCTCCGGTTAGCCTCCGTAATCGTAAACAACCTTTACGATTAACCGGAACCTTTCGGACCGCCGCCCCGGACCGCGAGGAGACCCCGTGCGCCGAGTCGCACCCTTCGCCGCGGCGGCGGCGCTGCTGCTGGCCATACCGCTGACGGCCGCCAGCGCCCCCGCCGACGTCCTGCTCTCGCAGGGCAGGCCCACCACCACGTCCTCGATCGAGGACCCGACCCTGGCCGGCCAGTTCGCCGTGGACGGCCGCTCCGACACCCGCTGGGCCAGCGCGCCCGGCCTCGACCCCCAGTGGCTCACCGTCGACCTCGGCGGCGCGGCCGAGGTCCACCAGGTGCTCGTGCACTGGGAGACCGCGTACGCGAGCCAGTACAAGGTCCAGCTCTCCACCGACGGCTCGTCGTGGACCGACATCAGCGGCCGGACCACCGGCGACGGCGACACCGACACCCACAGCGGGCTCAACGCCACCGGCCGCTACCTGCGCGTCCTCGGCACCCAGCGGGCCACCGAGTGGGGCTACTCGATCTGGGAGTTGGAGGTGTTCGGCGTCCGAGGCAGCGACGACACCACCCCGCCGAGCGCGCCCACCGGCCTCCAGGTCACCGGCACCACCGCCGGCAGCGCGTCCCTGGCCTGGGCGCCGGCCACGGACAACGTCGGCGTCACCGGCTACGACGTCCTGCGGGGTGGCGTCGTCGTCGGCACGACCACCACCACCTCCTACACCGACACGGGCCTGGCCCCGACCACCGGCTACGACTACACCGTCCGCGCCCGCGACGCCGCCGGCAACGCCTCCGCGCCCAGCAACCAGGTCCGCGCCACCACCGGCGCCGGCAGCGGCTCGTTCGTCATCGCCGCCGCGGGCGACATCGCCGAGCAGTGCACGGCGAGCGACCCGAACTGCGTGCACCCCAAGACCGCCCGGCTCGTCGAGCAGATGAACCCGGTCGCGGTGATCACCATGGGCGACAACCAGTACGACGACGCCCACCTGTCGGACTTCCAGAACTACTACGACACCACGTGGGGCCGGTTCAAGGCCAAGACCAAGCCCACGCCCGGCAACCACGAGACCTACTCCAGCCCGCCGCTGGCCGGCTACAAGGGCTACTTCGGCTCCATCGCCACCCCGCAGGGCAACACGTACTACTCGTGGGACCACGGCAACTGGCACTTCATCGCCCTGGACTCCAACCAGTCCAGCTCGTCCGGCTCGGCGCAGCTTGAGTGGCTCAAGCGCGACCTGGCGGCCAACACCCGCGGCTGCGTCGCCGCGTACTTCCACCACCCGCGGTGGAGTTCCGGCAGCCACGGCAACAACACCAGCGTCACCAACCTGTGGAACACGCTGGTGGCCAACAAGGCCGACCTCGTCCTCGGCGGCCACGACCACCACTACGAGCGGTTCAAGCCGCTGAACGCGTCCGGCAAGGCGGACGCGAACGGAACCCGCTCGGTCATCGGCGGGGGCGGCGGTGCACCGCTCTACAAGGTGTCGGCGAACCCGGCCATCACCGAGTTCGCCCGCTCCACGCACGGCGTGCTCAAGCTGACCCTGACCGACACCACCTACTCCTGGCAGTTCCTGGGCCTGGACGGCAAGCCGGTCGACAGCACCCCGACCTACACCTGCCACTGATGTACATCGCGACCGCACGGCAGGGAGCGGTCACCGGCGGACGGGGCCGGGTCGCGGGGAACGTCCTCGCGCTCGGCCTCGTCAGCCTGGTCACCGACGTCTCGTCGGAGATGGTGACCGCGGTGCTGCCCCTGTACTTCGTGGTGGCCCTGGGCCTGAGCCCGTTCCAGTTCGGTGTCCTGGACGGCCTCTACTCGGGCGTCACGGCCGTGGTGAGGCTCCTGGGCGGCCACGCCGCCGACCGGTGGCAGCGCCGCAAGGCCGTGGCGCTGACCGGCTACGGCCTGTCGGCGGTGGCCAAGCTCGGCTTCCTGACCGCCGCGTCCCCCTTGGCCCTGGGCGGCGTCCTGGCCGTGGACCGCACCGGCAAAGGCCTGCGCACAGCCCCACGAGACGCCCTGATCTCCCTGAGCAGCACCCCGGAAACCCTGGGGCGAGCCTTCGGCGTCCACCGCTCAATGGACACCATCGGCGCCTTCCTGGGCCCTCTGGCAGCGATGTTCGTCCTCTGGGCAAGCCTGGGCGACTACAACGCCGTCTTCGTGACCAGCTTCTGCACAGCCACCCTGGGCGTAGTCCTCCTGGCCGTCCTGGTCAAGGACGACCAATCGAAACCAATCCCTCGCCCACCCCTCAAAACCCTCTGGCACGGTCCCTTCCGTCGAACGGTCGGCTGGGCGGCCCTGCTGGGTGCCGTTGTGGTGGGCGACGGCTTCCTCTACCTGATCCTGCAACAACAACTCAAGCTGGACCCCGTCACCTTCCCCCTCCTGCCGCTGGGCACCGCAGCCGTCTACCTGCTCCTCGCGGTCCCGTTGGGCCGCCTAGCGGACCGCGTGGGCAGATGGCCCGTATTCATCGCCGGCCACGTGGCCCTGGCCGCGGCCTTCACCCTCCTCCTGACCCCGCACCCGAACGTGTTCGCGGTACTGGCCCTGCACGGCCTGTTCTACGCAGCCACCGACGGCGTCCTGATGGCCGCCGCAAGCCCTTTGCTACCCGCCGAACTGCGCACGAGCGGCCTGGCGGTCCTGCAAACGGGCCAGGCGTTGGCGAAACTGGTGTCTTCTGTCCTGTTTGGAGCGTTGTGGACGATCTGGGGAATGCACACGGCAGTGCTCACGTCACTGGCCACTCTGGGACTCGTACTCGCAGGCGCCTGCGTGCTACGGCCGTTGTCGCAGTCGCAACCCTCCTGATCGCGTGCGCGGTCACCTACGTCCTACACGCACGCGGAAGAACAGCCGAAGCCAAATCCTGCGACCGACACTCGCAAGCCCAGAACACCAAAGCCTGCCTAACGGCCCTGCCAGGCGTACCCCCCATGACGGAAATGAGGATAACGAACAACGGCAAAGAACAAACCCACGCGATCCCGGGAATCCCCAGCCGCCTACAGGTGTCGAGGTCGGGCAGAATGGTGTCCTGGACGGTCTTCGTCTCCGGCGACTCCTACAACACGGCAGGCTTCTCCACCCGAACCGGCATCCTGGACACCACCACAGACGAGATCCGGAAGTCGATCGAAGACATCCCCTTGACGATCAACAACACCCGCTACTACGCCCCGGATCTCAACTTCTGGGGCGTAACCTTCGCCCAAGACGACACCACCTTCTACGCCACGGCGGCGAGCAACAACCAAACCCACCTGATCAGGGCCAACTACGAAACCTGGGAAGCAACCGCCCTGAAAACCAACGTGGAATGCCCCTCCCTCTCCCCGGACAACACCCGCCTGGCCTACAAGAAGCGAGTCGAACCAGGCCCCTGGCGCCTACACGTCCTAGACCTGACAACAATGACCGAAACCCCGCTGGCGGAAACCAGAAGCGTAGACGACCAGGCAACCTGGCCAAACAACGACACAGTCGCCTACACCCTGGACAAACAACCCTGGCAACTCCCCGCCAACGGCACAGGCACCCCCACAAAACCCTAAACAACCGCAAACCTCGCTCTTCGGCGCGCAGCGCCGGCGGGCAGTCCACCGGAGGGGACACAACCCAAGCCGGGCTTCTTGCTTGTGTCATCTCCGTATGGCCCGCCCGAAGGGCTACCACACTTTTGGTCGGGTGCAGCCGAATTTTTT
>NZ_JBEZBW010000074.1:0-42056 GCF_040647305.1 Saccharothrix sp. NPDC042600
CCGGCAGGCCGTACGGGGAACGAACCGACGCCCTTCCACCCCCGGGGGCCTGCCGCGCGGCGAGCGCCGCTTTTAGCTCTTCGCTCTTGATCTTTTCGCTTTTCGCTCTTTGCTCTTCGCTCTTCGCTCTTCGCTCTTGATCTTCACTTCACGATGACAACGCGCCAGCGCGACGCGACTCCCGCCACCTGCGGTAGACCGGCGACCGATCCCGAGCCTCGTCATACGACTGGGTGACCAGACAAGCGATCCTCTCCCCCGTCGCCGCCATCGGCCCATCCCGGTGCCACGCCAACACATGCCTGAAGTGGATCGGGTCGCCGACGATAGGCCGAACCGCGATCCCCGGCACCTCGTCAAACGTCGGCTGCACCAGGCTCACCGCATGCCCGTGGCGCACGACTTCGACCAGCAACCTGCCCTCCGCCTCGTACCGGATCCGCATCCGCCTGCCCACACCCAGCGCCACCCGCGCCCAGTACTCCGGCGTGCGGTCCTCCGGCCTGGGCACGGCCCAGTCCTGCTCCAGCAGGTCCGCCAGCTCGACCTCCTCCCGGTCCGCCAACCAGTGCGAAGCCGGCACGATCGCGAACACCGGCTCGGTGACGATCGGACGCAACACCACGCCAGGCGAGGCGGGAAGCTCGTACCCGGGGCTGTCACCGACGATCGCCGCCTCCAAACGGCCGCCCGCCACGTCGTCCAGCAACGGTTGCGGCGTGTGGTGCCCCCTCGACGACACGTCCGCGCCCGGATGGACCTCCCGCACCGCGCTGATCAGGCCACCCAGCAAGGGAGCCGGCGCGGAACCCAGGCGGAAGCGTTCAGCTCCCGCCTTCCGAGGAGCCACCGCGGCCGTGTTCATCAGGTCGTCCAAGGTGGGCAGAACCGCCTGAGCCCGAGCCAGGACCACCTCGCCGAACGACGTGGGCACGACCCCGTTCTGCCCGCGCTCGAACAACGTGCCGCCCAGCATGGTCTCGATGCGGCGCAGTTGGGCGCTCAACCCGGGCTGGGTCTGGTGCAGGGCCGCCGCCGCGCGGGTCAGGCTGCCGGTCTCCGCGATGGCGCAGATCGCGCGCAGGTGCCGCACCTCCAGCTCCATAACGCGATGTTAGTGGGATGTGGGAGGTTCCCGGCCCGATCCGGGCGAGGAACTCTTCTGTGCCATGTCACAGTGCACTAGAGTCGGGCTGGTCGCGGTGGTGGGGTTGCTCGCCCTCACCGCGTGCAACGGGAGCACGGCGCAGGGCGGGTCCACCGGCGAGGCGGTGCGGGGTGGGACCCTGCACGTCCTGGCGAGCACGGACCTCGAACACCTCGACCCCGCGCGCAACTACGTCACGTCCTCGCAGAACGTGGCCCGGCTGATCTACCGGACGCTCACCACGGTCGCGCCCCGACCCGGCCAGGCCGGCGGCGACATCGTGCCCGACCTCGCCACCGACACCGGCAGGCCCAGCGACGGCGCGAAGACGTGGACCTTCACGCTCAAGGACGGCGTCAAGTTCGAGGACGGCCAGCCGATCACCAGCAAGGACGTCAAGTACGGCGTCGAACGCTCCTTCGCGCCGGACCTGCCCGAAGGCGCGCCCTACGCCCGCATGTGGCTGGTGGGCGGCGAGAACTACAAGGGGCCGTACGAGAACCCGCAAGGGCTGCCCTCCATCGAGACCCCGGACGACAAGACGATCGTGTTCCGGCTCAACCGGCCGGTCGCGGACTTCGGGTCCGCCGCTTCGCTCCCGCTGTTCGCGCCCGTACCCGAGGAACAGGACACCGGCGTCGGCTACGACGGCCGGCCGGTGTCGTCCGGCCCGTACAAGATCGAGAAGTTCGAGCCCAAGAAACGCCTCGAACTGGTCCGCAACCCGCACTGGGACCCGAAGACCGACGACGTGCGCAAGGGACTCCCGGACCGGGTGGTCCTCGAACTCAACCTCGACCCCGCCGTGGTGGACCAGCGGCTGGTGGCCGGGCAGGGCGCGGACGCCGAGGCCATCGCGATGGAGCCGATCGGCGCGGCGACCGTGGGCCGGGTGGTCAACGACCCGACCTTGAAGAGCCGGCTGGTCACCGGCGAGTCCATCAACACGCGGTTCCTCACCCTCAACACCCGCCGCGCGCCGCTGGACAACGTCAAGGTGCGCCAGGCGATCGCGTTCGCGCTGGACAAGGACGCGCTGCGGACCGTGCGCGGCGGGCCGATCGCGGGCGACCTGGCCACCACGCTGCTGCCGCCGGGCCTGGCCGGGCACGCCCCGGACGACCAGTTCCCCAGCCCGGACGGCAAGGGCGACGTGGCCAAGGCCAAGGCGCTGCTGGCCGAAGCCGGTCTGGCGCAGGGCTTCGCGGTCACCCTCGACGCACCCTCGACCGCCGGCGGGAAGGCGCAGGGCGAGGCGGTGCAGGCGGCCCTGAGCCGGGTCGGGATCACGGTCACGATCAACGCCATCAGCCCGTCGGCGTTCTACAGCACCATCGCCAACACCGCGCAGATCCACGACATGGCCATCGACGGCTGGACCCCGGACTGGGCCGGCCCTTCCACCTACCTGCCGCTGATCTTCGACAGCCGGCTGATCACCAGCGAGGGCAACAACAACCACTCCCAGTACCACTCCGACGCGGTCAACAAGCGGTTCGACGAGATCGCCGCGCTGTCCGACCCGACCGCCGCCGCCACCGCCTACGGGGAGCTGTCCCGGCAGATCGCGCGGGACGTGCCGGTGGTGCCGTTCCTGTGGGACAAGGCCGCGATCCTGGTCGGGCCGAAGGTCGCCGGCGCCTACGGGCACGTGGCGTACGTGGGGCGCGTGGACCTGGCGACCGTGGGGCTGCGCGGGTGACCGTGCTGCCGATCACCCGGCCGGCCGACGTGCCGCCGCTGCGGAGGCTGCTGCGCCAGCCCTCCGCCGCGGTGGCGCTGGTCGTCGTGGTGCTGCTGGTGTTGATGGCGGTGGCCGCGCCGCTGCTGGTGTGGACATCCCCGACCGACTTCGACTCGGCGGCCGTCGACCCGGCGCTGGGCGGGCTGCCGCGGGGCGCGTTCGGCGGGATCAGCGCCGAGCACCCGTTGGGCGTCGAGCCGGTCAGCGGGCGGGACGTGCTGGCCCGGATCGTCCACGGCGCACGGGTCTCCCTGCTGATCGCGGTGCTCGCGACGCTGGTGTCCGTCGTCGTGGGAACCGGGCTCGGGCTGGTCGCCGGGTTCTTCGGCGGGGTCGTGGACGCGGTCGTCGGGCGGCTGATGGACCTGCTGATGTCCTTCCCCAGCCTCATCTTCATGATCGCGCTGATCTCGGCGCTGCCGAGCGCGAACCGCGAGGCGTTGCTCGTGCTGGTGCTGGGCGGGTTCGGCTGGCCCTACGTCGGTCGGATCGTGCGCGGGCAGGCGATGGTGCTGGCGCGGGGCGAGTTCGTGGCCGCCGCGCGGGCCTTGGGCGCTCCCCGCAGGGCCTTGCTGCTCAGGGAAGTCCTGCCGAACCTGACCGCGCCCGTGCTCGTCGTGGCGACCATGTCGATCCCGGGGTACATCGCGACCGAGGCGGGGTTGTCCTTCCTCGGCGTCGGGGTCCGGCCGCCGACGCCGTCGTGGGGGCAGATGATCGCCTCCGCCGTGCCCTGGTACGCGGCCGACCCGGCGTACTTCCTGATCCCCGGCGGTTTCCTGTTCGTCACCGTGCTGGCGTTCAACGTCCTCGGTGACGCCGTGCGGGACGTGCTCGACCCGAGGAGCGTGCGACGGTGATCCTCTACACGGCACGGCGGTTGGTCGGCGCGGCCGGGATCCTCCTGGTGATCTGCGCGCTGACGTTCGCCGTGTTCTACCTGATGCCCGCCGACCCGGCGCAGGGCGCGTGCGGCAAGGCGTGCAGCCCGGAGCGGATCGCGCAGATCCGGGCCACGCTCGGCCTCGACCAGCCGTTGCCCACCCAGTTCGCCGCCTACCTCGGCGGGATCGTCGCGGGCCGCACGTACGGGTCGCTGGAGTGCGGCTTCCCGTGCCTGGGCTTCAGCTTCCAGACCAACCAGCCCGTGTGGGACGCGCTGACCAGCCGGTTGCCGACGAGCGCCTCCATCGCGGCGGGCGCGGCGGTGCTGTGGCTGCTGGTCGGCTGCACGGCCGGCGTGGTCGCGGCGCTGCGGCGGGGCACGGTGTGGGACCGGGCGGCGATGGTGGCCGCGCTGGGCGGGGTGTCGCTGCCCATCTACCTGACCGCCCTGCTGTCGCAGTACGTCCTGGTCGTGCAGCTCGGGTGGTTGCCCTACCCGCGCGAGGTGGCGCTGACCGACGACCCGGTGGGCTGGTTCCAGTCGATGCTCATGCCGTGGTGCACGCTGGCCATGCTCTACGCGGGCGTGTACGCGCGGATCACGCGCAGCGAGGTGCTGGAGAACCTGGGGCGCGACTACGTCCGCACGGCCCGCGCCAAGGGGTTGCCCGAGGTGACGGTGCTGCGGCGGCACGCGTTGCGGCCGGCGTTGATGCCCGTGGTGACGATCTTCGGCATGGACCTCGGCGCGCTGCTGGGCGGGGCGCTGATCACCGAGTCCGTCTACGGGCTGCCCGGCGTGGGCAAGCTCGCCGCGGACGCGATCAACTCCGCCGACCAGCCGGTGATCCTGGGCGTGACGCTGTTCGCGGCGGCGTTCGTGGTGCTCGCGAACGTGGCGGTGGACCTCGTCTACGCCCTGCTCGACCCGAGGGTGAGGACGGCGTGAGCCTGCTGTCGGTGCGGGACCTGACCGTGGACTTCCACTCCGGGGTGCGGGCCGTGGACGGGCTGGACCTCGACGTGGAGGCCGGGCGGGTGCTGGGCGTGGTCGGCGAGTCGGGGAGCGGCAAGTCCGTGACCAGCCTCGCCGTGCTCGGACTGCTCCGCGGCGCCAGCGTGTCGGGGCGGATCGAGTTCGCCGGGCGGGACCTGTTGTCGTTGCCTCCCAAGGCGCTGCGGGCGTTGCGCGGCGACCGGATGGCGATGGTCTTCCAGGACCCGTTGTCGTGCCTCAACCCCTATTACCCGGTGGCGTTCCAGATCGCCGAGGCCTACCGGGCGCACCGCCGCGCCTCGCGCCGGACCGCGCACGCCCTGGCGGTGTCGATGCTCGAACGCGTCGGCATCCCCGAGGCGGAGCGGCGGGCGCGGTCCTACCCGCACGAGTTCTCCGGCGGGATGCGGCAGCGGGTGATGATCGCCATGGCGTTGTGCCTGGAACCGGACCTGTTGGTGGCCGACGAGCCGACCACGGCGCTGGACGTGACCGTGCAGGCGCAGGTGCTGGACCTGTTGCGGGACCTGCGGGAGCGGTCCGGCACGGCGATCCTGCTGATCACGCACGACATGGGCGTGGTGGCGGGGTTGGCCGACGACGTCGTGGTGATGCACGGCGGCCAGCGCGTCGAGGCCGGCCCGGTGCGCGAGGTCTTCCACTCCCCCGCCACCGCCTACACCCGCGGCCTGCTGGAGTGCGTGCCCCGCGTGGACGGCCCCCTGCCGCACCGCCTGCCGACCGTGGAGGTCCCGTGAACCCGCCGGATACCGCAAGCCCGCCGGAAACCGCAAGCCCGCCGGAAACGGCGAGTCTGTTGGAGACGATCGACCTGGTGAAGCGCTACCCCGTGCGGCACCGGCTGACCCGCCGCCGGATCGGCGAGGTCAGCGCGGTGGACGGGGTGGACCTCGCCGTCGAGCGGGGCGAGACCCTGGGGCTGGTCGGCGAGTCGGGGTGCGGCAAGTCGACCGTGGGCCGGCTGCTCACCCGGCTGGACACGCCGACGTCGGGCACGGTCCGGTTCGACGGCCGAGACCTCGCGCCGCTGAGCGACCGCGAGCTGCGGCCGGTGCGGCGCGACCTCCAGATCGTGTTCCAGGACCCGTTCTCGTCGCTCAACCCCCGCCACACCGTGCGGCAGTTGCTGTCCGCGCCGTTCCGCTACCAGGGGCTGGAGCCCACCGAACCGGTGGAGGACCTGCTCAAACGGGTCGGGCTCAAGCCCGAGCACGCTTCCCGCTACCCGCACGAGTTCTCCGGCGGTCAGGCGCAGCGCATCGGCATCGCGCGGGCGCTCGCGCTGCGCCCCAAGGTCGTCGTGTGCGACGAACCCGTGTCGGCTCTGGACGTGTCGGTGCAGGCACAGATCCTGAACCTGCTGCGCGACCTGCAGGACGAACTGGGCCTGAGTTACGTGTTCATCGCCCACGACCTGGGCGCGGTGCGGCAGGTGAGCACCCGCGTGGCCGTGATGTACCTCGGCGTGGTCGTCGAGACCGCCGACCGGGACGCGTTGTTCGGGCACGCCGCCCACCCGTACACGCACGCGCTGCTGTCCGCGGTCCCGGTGCCCGACCCGGACCTGGAACGCGGCCGGCAGCGGATCGTGCTGCGCGGCGACCCGCCGAGCCCGTTGGACCCACCGTCCGGGTGCCGGTTCCGCACCCGCTGCCCGAAGGCGGCGGACGTGTGCGCCGCGGAACGCCCGGTGTCGCGCGAGATCGCCCCGGGCCACCGCGTGGCCTGCCACTTCCCCGGGGAAAGGACCCCATGAGCCCGTTCCACGAGCCGCGCCGCGCGTACGCCCTGCCCGGGATCGCGGTGCGCGAGCACGTCTTCACCGTGCCGCTGGACCACCACGACCCCGGCGGCCCCACCACGGAGGTGTTCGCGCGCGAGGTGGTCGATCCGGCGCGGGACGCGCTGCCCCTGCCGTGGCTGCTGTTCCTCCAGGGCGGTCCGGGCGGCAAGTCGCCGCGTCCCCTGCGGTCGGCGGACGGCTGGCTGCGGCGGGCGTTGCGGACCCACCGGGTGCTGCTGCTCGACCAGCGCGGCACCGGCCGCAGCACCCCGCTGACCGCCCGCACGGCCGCCGGGTTCGCCTCGGCGCGCGCGTTGGCCGACCACCTGGCCCTGTTCCGGGCCGACTCGATCGTGGCCGACGCGGAGTGGATCCGGCGGCGGCTGTGCGGCGACGAGCCGTGGGAGACGCTGGGCCAGAGCTACGGCGGGTTCATCACGCTGACGTACCTGTCGTTCCGCGCCGAGGGGCTGCGGGCCTGCCACGTCGCGGGCGGGCTGCCCGACCCGACCGGCACCGCGGACGACGTGTACGGCCTGACCCACCACCGGGTGCGGGACAAGACGATGGCGTTCTACGAGCGGTACCCGCAGGACGTGGACGTGGTGCGGCGGATCGCGACCTTGCTCGACGCGCGGGACGTGCGGCTGCCCGACGGGGACCGGTTCGGCGTGGGGCGGTTGCGGGCGTTGGGGCTCGTGTTGGGCATGGGCGACGGGCCGCAGCGGCTGCACTGGCTGCTGGACGAGGCGTTCGGGCCGGACGGGGAGTTGAGCGACGCGTTCCGGCACCAGGTGGTGGCGTTGACCGGGTTCGTGGACAACCCGCTGTTCGCCGTGTTGCAGGAGGCGGCCTACGGGCAGGGCGCGGCGACGGCGTGGTCGGCCGCGCGCGTGGGCCGGCGGTTCCCGGAGTTCGCCGAGGACGCCGACCCGCTGCTGTTCACCGGGGAGATGTTCTACCCGTGGATGTTCCGGGAGATCGGGGCGTTGCGGCCGTTCGCCGACGCGGTGGACGTCCTGGCCGAACGCGCCGACTGGCCCGCGCTGTACGACCCGGACCGGTTGCGCGCCAACAAGGTCCCGGTCGCGGCGGTGGTGTACCACGACGACATGTACGTGCCGGTCGAGCTGTCGCTGAAGACGGCGGCGGCGCTCGGCTCGTCACGCGTGTGGATCACCAACGAGTGGGAGCACGACGGCATCTCCGCCTCCGGCGACCGCGTGCTCGCCCGACTGTTCGACATGACCGCCGGCGTCGTGTGACGGCCGGCCGCGGTCAGGCCGGTTCGGCGACCGGGCTCAGCCGGGGCGGCAGGGCGTCGCGGCCGGTGACCTTGAGCTTGCGGTAGGCCTTGGTCAGGTGTTGTTCGACCGTGCTGACCGTGACGTAGAGCCGTTCGGCGATCTCGCGGTTGGTCAGCCCGCGTGCGGCCAGGGCGCTGACGCGCAGTTCGGCGTCGCTGAGCACGCGGGCCGGGTCGGGGGCGCGGCGCGTGAGGGCCGGGCGCGGCGGGGACGGGTCCGCGCCGCACTGGCGGGCCAGGTGCCACGCGCGGCGCTCGACGGTCCGGGCCCGGTCGGGGCGGCCCGCCGCGTGGTGGGCCTGGGCCAGGTCGTGCAGGACGCGGGCGAGTTCGAGCCGCGCGCCGCACGCGTCGAGCACCTCGCGCGCCTCGGTGAGCAGGGCGGCCCGCTCGCGGGCGGGCGCGGTGGCGGCCAGCAGGCGCAGGGCGGTGCCGCGGGTGCGGGACGGGGTGCGCGGGGCCTTGGCCAGTTGCTGCTCGGCGTAGCGGCGGGCCAGGCGCGGGTTGCCGTGGCGCAGGTGCTGGGCGGCCAGGTCGGTGCGCCACGGCGCGAGCGGGGCGAGGTCCACGCGCAGGCGGCGGGCCAGGTGGCCGGAGACCTCGAAGTCGCGGCGGGCGTCGCGCAGGCGTCCGGTGGCCAGGTGGTGGTGGCCGCGGGCGTGCAGGTGGAACAGGCCGCCCACGGTGTCGAACAGCTCCGCCGGGACGGGCCGGTCCACCAGGGCGGCGGCGTCGTCGTGCCGCCCCATGGCCGTGTGCGCCGACACCAGCGCCGCGCGCGGCCCGCCGACCCGCACACCCCACTCCGCCTCGCCGAGGTGGGACAGCGCCGCTTCCCCGTGCTCGACGCACGCGGCCAGGTCGCCGGCGTGCAGGGCCACCACCGACCGCAGGTAGGCGAACTCGGCCCGCCACGTCTGCGAGTTCCGCACGGCGGGTTCCGCGCTCACCCGGTCCACCGCGGCGGCGGCCTCGACCAACCGGTCCGCCGCCACCAACGCCTGCACACCCGCCACCACGGAGTCCACAGTGGACTCGTCCACGGCGGTGGCCGCCAGCATCCGCTCGACCTCCGCGACCAGGACGTCCGACGCCCCGTCCGTCAACACCCGTCGCAGCAGCGTGAACGCCTCCAGGTGCGGCGCGGCGGCGACGGTGGCGGGCTCCGCCGGCAGCACCGCCCGGACCCCCGCGCGCAGCAGGGCGGGGTGGAGGTGGTCCAGCAGCAGCCGCAACCGGCTCAACTCGGCCGGGCACTGCGGCCCACGCCGACGCACGTCCTCGACCAGCCCCTCCAGGGCGTCCCGCGCCTGGCGCACCCGGTCCATCCGCAACAACAGGGTGACCAGGGTCGCGGCGACGGCCTGCGGCAACTCCCCGGCCCGCTGAGCCTCGACCAGCCCACCCAGCCGCCGGTGCGCGGCCAACGGGCTGAACCGCCACTCGACCTCCGCCAACCGGGCCGTGACGAGGTGGCGGGTGGCGGCGTCACCAGCACAACGCCCCGCGGCCTCCAGGTACTCGACGGCCCGCTCCAGCCGCCCAGCCCCGACCTCCGACGCCGAAGCGGCCATCAACACGCCCACGACCCAGGGTTCGGCACGCACCCCGGCGGCCACCACGTGCGGAGCGACCCGCGAAGCGCTCTCCCCCGCCTCGAACAGCTCCCGAGCAGCCGCCCACTCCACCCGCACCCGCTCGGCGGCCGACAACCCCGCCAGGATGGCCCCGGGCACAGCGGAATCCCGAAACCCACCGCCGACCAACAGCCCGGACTCCTCCAACCCGCGCACCACGACATCCACGGCCACCACCCCAGCCACCGCCCCGACCACCCCCGCACCGACCAAGCCAGGACTGTCGGTCCCCCGTGCGACAATGGAAGCGGGGGCCGGAGGCCGCGCCAAACCATCTCGACCCAATCCGGCCGAGCCATCCCGAACCGCCGCAGCCGAGCCATCCCGAACCGCCGCAGCCGAGCCATCGCGAACCGCCGGCGCGGTCAAGCCGTCGCGAACCGCCGGCGCGGAGGCGCTCAACACCGCCAACGCCTTCAGCACGGCCGCCGTCTCGGGATCGCAGCGCCCCAGGTACTCCCGCACCGCCTCCCCGAACCGCCGCCCCGGCCCGACCACCCCCGTCTCCCGGAAGTCCCCGACCAGGGCGTCCAGCAACAGCAGGTTCCCCCCGCTCACCCGGTGGAACTCACCCGCCGCCCCCTCCACCCCGAGCAGCCCGGCCACCTCGTCAACATCCACAGTGGACAGTCGAACCGCCCGCGCGTGCGGCAACCGCCCCAACTGCGCCTCGAACCGCCGGTAGTAGTCGTCCCCACCCCCGGCCGCCAGCACCACCCGCATCGACCTCGACCCCACCCGCCGCGCCACGTAAGCCAAGCAGCGCAACGAAAGCCGGTCCGCGTGCTGCGCGTCGTCCACGCACACCAGCACCGGTCCGCCGGCCGCGAGGTCGAGCAACGCCTCCCCGGCCTCGCCCACGACGCGCGGGTCCTCGGGGTCCGCGCCCCGCCACCCCGGCAGCAACTGCCCCACGACCCCCAGCGGCAGCCCGCGTTCCTCGGCCGACGCCGAAGCGCTGCGCACCTCCCCCGACCACGACTCGGCCAGGCCGTGCAGGAGCGTGCTCTTGCCGGTCACCGGTCCGCCGTGGACGAGGACCACCTCTCCGCACCCACCGGAGACCGACGCCCGCGCACGACCCACCCACCCGCTCGACCGCAACTCTTCTCCCCCGAGAAAGCGAAAGGACCCCAGAGCGGCGACATCGCCGTCGGATCGACCCTCGCACGGCCGTCGCCGGAACTCGATGCGGAGTTCCGACGACTTCCCGGGGTTACCCGCGGTTCCACCCGAACGGGAATCCGCGACTACGGTCAGTGAACGCGGTCAGGGGTAGGAGAAGAAGCCCTCCCCGGTCTTGCGGCCCAGGTACCCGCCCTCGACCATGCGCAGCAGCAACGCGGGCGGCGCGTGCAGCGGCTCCTTGGTCTCGGCGTACATCGCCTCGCTCACCGCCGCGATGGTGTCCAGCCCGATCAGGTCGATCAACCGCAGCGGCCCCATCGGGTGACCGCACCCGGCCGTCATCCCGCGGTCGACGTCCTCCGCCGTCGCCACCCCCGACTCGACCAGCCGCACGGCCGCGAGCAGGTACGGAACGAGCAGCGAGTTCACCACGAACCCCGCCCGGTCCTTGGCCCGCACGACCTCCTTGCCCAGCACGTCCTCCAGGAACGCGCGGGCGCGCTCGGCGGTCGCCGGACCGGTCGCCAGCGACGAGATCAGCTCGACCAGCGGCATCACCCGCACCGGGTTGAACAGGTGCACGCCCACCACCCGCGACGGGTCCCGGGTCGCCCGCGCCAGCTTCATGATCGGCAACGCCGACGTCGTGGACGCCAGCACCGCGTCCCCGTCGGACACCACCTCGTCCAGCGCGGCGAACACGGCGAGCTTGCGGTCCAGGTCCTCCGGCGTCGCCTCCAGCACGAACTCGCGGTCGGCCAGGTCGGCGAGGTCCCAGGAGAACGCGACCCGGGCCAGCGTCCCGGCCCGCTCGTCGGCGGTCAGCTTCCCCTTGCCCACCAACCTCTCCAGCGACTGCTCCAGCCGCTGCCGGCCCCGCGCGGCCGACGCCTCGCCGGAGGCCACGACCACCACGTCCGTCCCGGCCCGCGCGCACACCTCGGCGAACCCGCACCCCATCTGGCCGGGCCCGACGACCCCGACCCGCGTCACGGCGCTCACCCGGACCACCGCACCAGGCCGGTGCCCACCGACATGCCGCCGCCGAACGCCGACAGCAGCACCAGGTCGCCGGGCCGGACGTGCCCGGAGGTGACGGCGTCGTCCAACGCCACCGGCACCGACGCGCTGCCCAGGTTGCCGTACCGGTCCACCACCAGGTGCGTGTGCGCGTCGGCCAGCCCGCAGCGCGCCGCCAGCTCGCGCAGCAGCACGCCGTTGGCCTGGTGCGGCACGAAGCAGTCCACGTCGGCGACGGACAGGCCCAGGTCGGTGACCAGCTCGTCGACCAGCTTGGGCACGTTCTCCAGCACGAAGTCGCGCACGCCCCGGCCCTGCATGGTGAAGTAGTGCCCGCCGGCCGCCACGGTCGCCGCCGACGTCGGCACCCGGCTGCCGCCCGCCACCACCTTGATCAGGTCCTGGGCGTCGCCGCGGCTGCCGAGGTCCACGCGCAGGATGCCGCCGTCGGGCACCTCGCCGACGACCGCCGCGCCCGCGCCGTCGCCCAGCAGCACGGCCGTGCGCCGGTCGGTGAGGTCGAGGATGCGCGAGTACACGTCCGCCCCGACGACCAGGGCGCGCGTGCCCGGCCGGGCGGTGGTCAGCGCGTGGGCCAGCTCGACGCCGTAGACGAAACCGGCGCACACGGCGTTGATGTCGAAGCAGGCCGCGTTCCGCGCGCCGATCAGGTCCTGCACCAGGCACGCCGTGGGCGGCTGCGGGAAGTCACCCGTCGAGGTGGACACGATCAGGTAGTCGATCTGGCCGGGGGTCAGCCGCGCCGCGTCGAGCGCGCGCAGCGCCGCCCCGGCCGCGAGGTCGGAGGTGGCCTCGTCCGGCGCGGCCCACCGGCGGGTCGCGATGCCGGTCTTGGCCAGCACCCACTCGGGGGTGGCGTCGGTGACCAGCTCGGCGATCTCGTCGTTGGTGACGACGCGGTCGGGCAGGTACGAGCCGGTGCCCAGGAACCCGATGGCCATCCGGGTCACCGCCCCGACCGCAGCGGCGTGATGCGGTCCGCGCCGAGCCGGGCGCGCAGGTCGGGGTCGGTCACCCCGAGGCCGGGCTCGGGGGCCATGCACAGCACGGCGACCTTGCCGATGTGCCGGTTCTCCTGGACCAGCCGCACCGCCTCGGCGACCTCGGCCAGCGGGTACACCTCGGTCATCGTCGTGGCGATCGCGCCGGAGGCGATGAGCTGGTTGGTCTCCCACTGCTCCTGCAGGTTCGCGACGTGGCTGCCGATGACCCGCTTGAGCTTCATCCACAGGTACCGGTTGTCGTAGACGTGCTGGTAGCCGGTGCTCGACCCGCACGTCACCACGACGCCGCCGCGCCGCACGACGAACACGGAGATGCCGAAAGTGGCGCGGCCGACGTGCTCGAACACGATGTCGGGGTCGCGGCCGACCCTCTCCCGGATGATCCGCCCGAGCCGGCGGCCGATCTCCAGCACCCGGTCGGGGTCGTCGGACGGGTCGTCGGCCAGGCCGAACTCCGACCGGTCGATGACGATCTCGCAGCCCAGCTTGCGCAGCACCTCGGCCTTGGCGGGCGAGCCGACGATCCCGACGGGGATGCCGCCGCCGTTGCGCACGAACTGCACGGCGTACCCGCCCAGGCCACCGGCCGCGCCCCACACCAGCACGACGTCGCCCTGCTTCATGCGCGCGCCGCGGTCGCCGACCAGCATCCGGTAGGCGGTGCCCGCGCACAGGGTGTTGCAGGCGGCCTCTTCCCACGTCAGGTGGGCGGGCTTGGGGACGAGCTGGCTGGCGCGCACCACCGTGTACTCGGCCAGGCCGCCGAAGTTGGTCTCGAAACCCCAGGCCCGCTGCTCCGCGCCGAGCATGCCGTCGGCGTGCGCGGCGGGCTCCTGGTCGTCCACGTAGGCGGGGCTGATCACCACGTGGTCGCCGACCTTCCACCGCCGCACCCCGGACCCGAGGCGCACGACGACACCCGCGCCGTCCGAGCCGACGACCTGGTAGGGCAGGTCGTGCCGGGTGGCCCAGCCGCCCTGGCGGGCGAAGTTCTCCAGGAACCGGAAGGTGGAGACCGGCTCGAACATCGCCGACCACACGGTGTTGTAGTTGACCGAACTGGCCATGACCGCGACGACCACCTCGTCCGGCGCGGGCTCGGGCACGGGCACCCGGCCGACCCGCAGGGACTTGCGCACGTCCTTGTCGGCCACCCCGAGGAACATGTCCTGGTCCTCGGCCCGCAGGTGCGCGGCGACGTGCTCGTCCGGCAGCGGCAGCCGCTCGATCTCCGCGGGCGGGGCGCCCGCGAGCAGCGCATCAGCCAAAGCGCTCATGTATCCCCCAATGCGCGGATTCACCACGAAATTCGGCCGATCAGACCGACGACAACGCCTCCGGACACTAACCACGGCACTCGCGGCCGGGGCACCCCAGCCAACCCCAGCTCCCCGACCCCACCCCCCAGCGCCGGAACACGGCGCGACCGCGGATCACGACGCCCGGAAAGCCAGCCCGAAATGCCGGTTCCACCCCGCCGGAACGGCCGGGTGACACCCATTATTTCGACCAGATCGCATCGCCGGGCCGGTCTATTCACGGCATGTGGGTGAAGGCCCATGACTAAAGGCCTACGACGTGTGAGTGACGCACTTGTCTGGACCAACCGACCCCCGCTACTGTCGGCCGGGAACGAGTCGCGGCTCATTTTCGGATGACGAGCCGTTCCAGGGGGACCGCCATAGGGTCTGGGCAGTCCGGGCGCATTGTGTCGAATTCCGGATATGCCGTCCTTCGCGCGCCCTACCGGCGTCCCCCGACAAACCGACAGGGGAGATCTCCATGGGCAAGATCGCCGTCCTGACCAACGACCTCCAGGGTGACGTGGTTTTCCTGACCCCCGAGCGCACGGCCGTCATGGCCGAGGCGCAGCCGCACTACACCGGGTTCCTGGCGGAGATGCGCCGGCGCGGCCACACCGTCTTCCACCTGCAGCTGATCAACCTCCCGGACGACCCCAACGCCAACCGCCGGGCCGACGGGACGCTGCCCCTGCGACGCGGCACGGAAGGCGCGGAGATCCTCGCCGACTTCCTCGGCGAAGGGGACGTGGTGGTCGAGAAGAACAAGGACAGCGGTTTCTACGAGACCGAACTGCACGACCTCCTGCAAGCCGCCCGAGTGGACACCGTGGTGGTGACCGGGTTGCAGACGCAGATCTGCGTGCAGACCACCGCCGCCGACGCGTTCTTCCGCGGCTACAACGTCTGGGTGCCCTCCGATTGCGTCGTCTCGGACAACCCGGCGGACCGCGACCGCTCCCTCACCTGGCTCAGCGGGTATTGCGCCACGGTCGCGCATTCGAAAGAGATCCTGGAGACCCTCGACACCAACGGCGAACTGCCCCGCCGGGTCGTCAAAACGCTTCCCTGAACCATTCGGAACACCACCTGGCAAAGGCCCGGAAAGGGAGGACGCGATGGCAAGCCCGGCGACCGGCCTCGACGAGGTCGTCCTCGACCACGGCAGCGGGGCCAAGCTCAGCAACGACCTGATCGCGCTCGTCGTCCGGACGCTCGGCGAGGTCTACGTCGGCGAGATGGAGGACAGCGCCGTGCTGTCGGTCCCCGCCGGCCGGATCGCGATGACGACCGACTCGTTCGTCGTGGACCCGCCGTTCTTCGGCAACGGCGACATCGGCAAGATCGCGGTCTGCGGCACGGTCAACGACCTGGCCGTGGTCGGCGCCCGGCCGCTCTACCTCACCCTCGGCATGATCCTGGAGACCGGCCTGCCGATGGACCGCCTCCTGCGGGTCGTCTCCTCGATCCGCGACACCGCCCTGGAGGCGGGCGTCCGGATCGTCTGCGGTGACACCAAGGTGGTCCGCGAGGGCGAGGTCGACCAGATCTACCTCAACACCGCGGACGTCGGCGTCTTCGAGCGCGCGCCGCTGCGGATGCGGGACGTGCGGCCCGGTGACCGGGTGATCCTCAGCGGACCCATCGGCAACCACACCGTGCACCTGCTGTCCATCCGCGAGGGCCTGGGGTTCGAACAGCGCGTGCTCAGCGACTGCGCGCCCCTCAACGGGCTCGTCGACCACCTGCTGACCGAGGTCGGCGACGGGGTGCGGTCGGTCCGGGACGTCACCCGCGGCGGGCTGGCGGCCGTGCTGCACGAGTACGCCAAGGCGTCCGGGCGCGCGATCAGGTTCGACAAGGACCGCCTGCCCATCCAGTTCGAGACCGTGATGGCCACGGACATGCTGGGCATCAACGCCATCCACGCCGCCAACGAGGGCTGCCTGTGCCTGTTCGTGGACCCGGCGGTCGAGGACCGGGTGCTGGCCGCCCTGCGCGCGCACAAGTACGCCGCCGAGGCCGTGACGATCGGCGAGGTGACGGCCGAGGAGGGCCCGGTCGTGCTGATGCGCGAGGACGGCCGCGACTCGGTGGTCGAGGAGCTCCAGGGCGCCGAACTGCCCCGGCTGTGCTGAGGGCCGGCGACATGTCCGACAGCGACATCCGGCGGCGCATCCGCGTGGTGGGCGTGGTGCAGGGCGTGGGGTACCGGCCGTTCGTCTACAAGCTCGCGCTCCGGCACGACCTGACCGGCTGGGTGCTCAACGACCCGGAGGGCGTGCTGGTCGAGGCGCAGGGCCGGCCCGGCGAGGTGGCGCGGTTCACCGAGGCGCTCAGCGCCCAGGCCCCGCCGCAGTCCCGCGTCACGTCCGTCCACGCCGAGGACGTCCCCACCGCCCGCGCGGACGGGTTCACCATCCGGGAGAGCGTCCACAGCGGACAGCGGACCACGATCGTGCCCGCCGACTCGCACGTGTGCGCCGACTGCCTGGCCGAGCTGCGCGACCCCGGCGACCGCCGGCACCGCTACCCGTTCATCAACTGCACCAACTGCGGGCCCCGCTACTCGCTCATCCGGGACCTGCCCTACGACCGGGCCGCCACGACCATGGCCGTGTTCACCATGTGCGGTCCGTGCGCCCGCGAGTACGCCGACCCGTTGGACCGCCGCTACCACGCCCAGCCCAACGCCTGCCCGGTGTGCGGTCCGCGCCTGTTGCTGGCCGCTCCGGACGGGACGGCCGCGGAGGGCGAGGACGCCTTCCGCCAAGCCGCGAAGACGTTGTCCGAAGGCGGGATCGTCGCGGTCAAGAGCGTCGGCGGGTTCCACTTGGCCGTGGACGCCCGCGGCGCCGACGCGGTCACCCGGCTGCGCCGCCGCAAACGGCGCGACGCCAAGCCGTTCGCCGTGATGGCCCGGGACCTGGCCGCCGTCGAGGCCGTCGCCGAGGTCCGCCCGGCCGAGGCCGACCTGCTGCTCTCCCCCGCCCGCCCCATCGTGCTGCTGCGCAAGCGGCCCGGCGGACTGCCCGAGCAGATCGCGCCACGCAACCCGAACCTGGGCGTGATGCTGCCCTCGGCGCCGCTGCACCACCTGCTGGTCGACCACCCGGGCCTGGACGCGTTGGTCATGACCAGCGGCAACATCTCCGGCTACCCGATCGTCCACCGCAACGAGGACGCGCTGGCGCAGCTGTTCCAGGTCGCCGACCTGATCCTCTACCACGACCGGGACATCGAGGTGCGCGTGGACGACTCGATCGTCCGCTACTCCGAGCACCCCGACCTCGCCGAGCCGGTCACCAGCTTCATCCGCCGCTCGCGCGGCTACGCGCCCTACCCGGTCGAGATCGGCACCGACCTCGTCCCCCTGGTCGCCTACGGCGCGGAACTCAAGACCACGGTGGCGTTGACCAGCGGTTCCCGCGTGTACGTGAGCCAGCACATCGGGGACATCAAGAACGACGAGACCTTCGGCGCGCACAAGGCCGCCGTGCGACACCTGGCGGACCTGCACGCCCTGCGCCCCCGACACGCCGCCGTGGACCTGCACCCGCAGTTCCGCGCGACGCGGTTCGCGTTGGAGGAGCAGGGCGGGGCGTTCGAACAGGTCGTCCATGTGCAGCACCACCACGCGCACATGGCGTCCTGCATGGCGGAGAACCGGTTGCGCGGCACGACGATCGGGGTCGTCTTCGACGGCGCCGGGTACGGCCCGGACGGCACCACGTGGGGCGGTGAGGTCCTGGTCGGCGACTACCGGGACTTCCGCCGCGTCGCGCACCTGCGGACCGTGCCGCTGCTGGGCGGGGACAAGGCCGTCGCCGAGCCGATCCGGACCGGGTTCGCCCTGGCCCTGGACGCGCTCGGGGACGACGCGGTCGAGGCGTTCCCCGTCCTGCAGACCCTGGACGAGCGACAACGGCACGTCTTCACCGCCATGACCAGGCGCGGGATCAACTCGCCACCCGCGTCCAGCATGGGCCGGCTGTTCGACGGCGTGGCCGCGCTGCTGGGCATCACCACCCACGCCGAGTACGAGGCGCACGGCCCCATCGAGCTGGAGGGCCTGCTGCGCCGCGACCTCACCCCGGCCGACCGGCCCTACCGGTTCGGCCTGACCGACCGGGACGGCGTGACCGAGATCGACCCCCGCCCGGTCCTGCGGGCCGTCGCCGCCGACCTCGCGGCCGAGGACCCGGAGGTGATCAGCCGGCGGTTCCACACCGCCGTGGTGGACGTGGTGGTGGACCGGTGCCGGGCGGTGGGCGGCACCGACCGGGTGGTGCTGTCCGGCGGGGTCTTCCTCAACGAGTTCCTGCTGGTCAACTGTCTGGTGGCGTTGCGCGCGGCGGGGTTGTCCGCGCACTGCCACCGCCAGGTGCCGACCAACGACGGCGGCATCGCCCTGGGCCAGGTCGCGGTGGCGAACGCCCGCCTGGCGCCGGACCGAGGAGTGGACGGGCCATGACGAAGTACCTGATCACCGGCGGGCGCGGCTACCTCGGGTCGGTGCTGACCCGGCGCCTGCACCGCTCCGGGTCGGCGGTCGTGGTGGTGGACAACGGGCTGGTCGGCGGGCCGGAGCTGGACCTGCCGCGGGTGGCCTACGTCGAGGGCGACGTCCGCGACGTCGGCGCGTGGGAGAGCGCCCTCGACGGCGTGGACGCGGTGGTGCACCTGGCCGCGATCGTGGGCGACGGGGCGTGCGGCGTGGACACCGACACCGCCTGGGAGGTCAACTACCTGGGCACGATCCGGGTCGCCGAGGCCTGCCGGCGCGCCGGGGTGCGGTCGCTGGTGTTCGCGTCCACGTGCAGCAACTACGGCGTCACCGGCGACGTCGAGGTGGACGTCTGGTCGCCGATGGCGCCGCAGTCCACCTACGCCGAGACGAAGGTGATGTCCGAGCACTACCTGCTGTCGCTGCCCCGGGACGTGCTGTCCACGCGCCTGCTGCGCTTCGCCACCATCCACGGCCTGTCCCCGCGCATGCGGTTCGACCTCGCCGTGAACGTTATGACCGCCGACGCGGTGGCCCGCGGCCGGGTCACCGTGCACGGCGGCACCCAGTGGCGGCCGTTCCTGCACGTCGAGGACGCGGCGGACGCGGTGCGGCTGGTCCTGCGCGACGAGCGGCGCGCCGCGCCCGCGGTCTACAACTGCGGGTCCGGCGAGGAGAACCACCGCCTGGACGCGATCGCCGAGCTGATCGCCGCCGAGGTGCCGGGCGTGCGGGTGGAGGTCCACGCGGAGCAGACCGACCCGCGCAACTACCGGGTGAACTTCGACCCGATCGGGGAAGACCTGGGGTTCACGCCGGGACTGCGGGTCGTGGACACGGTCCGCGCCATCCGGGACGCCCTGCGCGGCGGGGAGTTCGCCGACTACGACTCCCCGCGGTACAGCAACTACCTGACCGCGGTCGCCGCCGTCCACAGAGGAGCCTGACCGGTGAACACCCGTCGCCCGCCGCGCTTCCCCGAACCCGTCCCGCTGACCCGCCCGACCGTGGACGCCGAGGCGGACCTGGAACCGGCGCTGAAGGAGGTCTTCCGGTCCGGCATGCTCACCAACGGCCGGCACGTGCGCGAGTTCGAGGAGGCCGCGGGCGCCTACCTGGGCGGCGTGCACGCGGTCGCGGTCAGCAACTGCACCACCGGCCTGATGCTCGTGCTGCGCTGCCTGGGCCTGTCCGGCGACGTCGTCGTGCCCAGCTTCACGTTCATGGCCACCGGTCACGCCGTCGCGTGGGCGGGTCTGCGCGTGCGGTTCGCCGACGCCGACCCCCGCACGTGGACGCTGGACCCGGACGCCGTGACCGGGCCGGCGGCGGCCGTGCTGGCGGTGCACACCTTCGGCGCCCCGTGCGACGCCGACCGGTTGCAGGCGCTGTGCGACGCCCGGGGCGTCCCGCTGCTGTTCGACTCCGCGCACGGCTTCGGCAGCCGGTACCCCGACGGGACCATGGTCGGCGGCAAGGGCGTGGCCGAGGTGTTCAGCCTCAGCCCCACCAAGACGCTGAGCACCGGCGAGGGCGGGCTGGTCACCACCCGGGACGCGGCGCTGGCCGCCGAGCTGCGCACGGCCCGCGAGTACGGCAACCCCGGCGACTACGACAGCCGGTTCATCGGGCTCAACGGCCGCATGACCGAGGTGTCCGGGCTCATGGGCGTCCACGCGCTCAAGAGCTTCCCGCGCTGGCTCCACATCAGACAGTCGCTCGTGGACCACTACCGGGAACGCCTGGTCGACCTGCCGGGCCTGGACTTCCAGGAGGTGCCGGCGGGTGCGGTGAGCGCGTACAAAGACCTCGCGATCCGCGTGGACGCGACCCGGTTCGGGATGGGCCGCGACGAGCTGGCCGCGCGGCTGGCGCGGGAGAACGTCAGCACCCGCAAGTACTTCAGCCCCGCGCTGCACCGGCAGACCGCCTACCGGGACGTCGTCGGCCCGGACCTGCCGGTCACCGACGCGCTGGCGTCGAGCATGATCACGCTGCCGCTCTACTCGCACATGCCCGCGCACCTGGTGGACGGCGTCTGCGACCTCGTCCACGACCTGCACGCGGGCCGCTGACCACACACGGAGGCATCGTGAACGACTACGTGGCCGACCTGCGCGCGCTGGTCGGCACCCGGCCGCTGGTCCTGCCCGGGACCTCGGTCGTGGTGACCGACGCGGCGGGGCGGGTGCTGCTGCTGGCCCGCGTGGACACCGGCGGGTGGGGCCTGCCCGGCGGGATCATGGAGCCCGGCGAGTCCTTCGAGGACACCGGGCGGCGGGAGGTCGAGGAGGAGACGGGGCTGGTCGTGGGCGAGTTGAGCCTGCTCGGCGTGTTCTCCGGCCCGGAGTACTACTACCGCTACCCCAACGGCGACGAGGTCTACAACGTCACCGTCGCCTACCTGGCCCGGTTGCCGCACGACGCCACGATCACGGTGGACCAGAGGGAGAACAGCCGGTGGCGGTTCTTCGCGCCGGACGAGGTGCCCGACACGGTGATCACGCCCGAGCGGCCGATCATCGCCGAGTACGCGAAGGTCGTGCGGTGAGCGCCGACTTCACCGGGTTCCTCGACTCGTGCCTGCGGGAGGCGTCCGCCGTGGCGGTCCGGCTGCGCGGCGCGGGGACGGCCTCGGTGAAGGAGGATCCCAACCAGGTGGTCACCGAGGCGGACCTGGCGGTGAGCGCGGTGCTGACCGCCCGGATCGCCGAGGCGTTCCCCGGGCACGCCATCCTGGAGGAGGAGAGCGGCGCGCGGCCGGGTGACGGGATCACCTGGGTGGTGGACCCCTTGGACGGCACGAGCAACTACGCGGCCGGCAGCCCGCTCTACGGGGTGATGATGGCGGCGGTCGGGCCGGAGGGCGTGATCGCCGGCGGGATGGCGTTGCCCGCGTTCGGCGCCGTCTACCTCGCCGGAGCCGGTCGGGGCGCCACGCGGGACGGGAAACCGTTGCCACGGCTGCCTTCCACCGCTCCCGAGCGGTCGTTGGTGGCCTACGGCATGGACAAGGTGCCCGAGATGGACGTCGAGGGCCGGTTGGTCGCGGCGTTGGGCACGGCTTGTCTGGGCGTGCGCATGAGCAACAGCGTGTTCGACCTGTGCATGGTGGCCGATGGCGCTTATGGCGCGTTCGTGCACCGCAATTGCCGCATCTGGGACATAGCAGCGGCGGTGTGCGTGCTCAGCGAGTGCGGCGGTGTGTGCACCGACCTCGCCGGCCGCCCGTTGGACCTCACCGACCCGGTGGCGCAGGCGGACCGGGTGTTCGACGTCTGCCTGGCCACCGCCGCCGTGCACCCCGCCGTCATGGCCGCGCTCCGGTCGGTCGAGGAGGACCGATGAACCGCAGGGACACCCGGGTGGGTGTGTTCGCCGTGCTCATGGGCCTGACGTGCGGGTACGACGCCACCGCGATGGCCGGCGCGTTGCTGCTGGTCACCGACCACTTCGGGCTCACCACCACCGGGCAGGGCTCGCTGTTCTCGGCCACGGCCGCCGGGTGGATCGCGGGCGCGCTGCCGGCGGGCCGGCTGGTCGGCGCGATCGGCCGGCGGCGGACGTTGTTCGCGCTGGTCGGGCTGTACCTGGTGGGGACGGCGGTGGCCGTCTCGGCGGGCGGTCCGGTGTGGCTGGACGTGGGGCGGTTCGTGCAGGGCACGGCGATCGGGGTGGCGATCGTGGCGACGCCGGTGTTCATCGCCGAGTCGGCCTCGACGCGCGTGCGCGGCCGGATCGCGGTGCTGTACCAGGTGGCGACCTCGCTCGGGTGCGCGCTGGGGTACTTCGGCGGCTACTTCCTGGCCGGCGGCGGGCAGTGGCGGCTGATGCTCGCCATCCCCGGCGTGCTCGCCCTGGTCGCCGCCGCGAGCCTGGTGCCGCTGCCCGAGAGCGACCGGTGGCGTCGGGACGGGCCACGCCCCGCGCTGCGCGCCCTGGTGAGCGCGCGGCACCGCCGGTTGACGTTCTTCGTCGTGGCGCTGGGGTTCTTCGTGCAGGCCACGGGCATCAACGCGATGGTGTTCTTCAGCCCGCGGATCTTCGAGCGGATGGGGTTCGCCGACGCGTTCGGCCTGCTGGTGCTGCCCGGGTTCGTGCAGCTCGCGGGCGCGGTGGCGGCGTTGGCGTGCGCGTTGACGGTGGACCGGTTCGGGCGGCGGCCCGCGTTGCTGACCGGCACCGCCCTGATGGCGCTGGGGCACGCGGTGATGGTGGTCGTGTTCGCGGCCGACTCCCCCGGTGTCGTGGGGTTCGTGGGGCTGGTCGTGTTCGTCGTCGGGTTCAACTCCGGGTTCGGGGCGCTGGTGTGGGTGTTCGCCGCCGAGGGCTACCCCGACCACCTGCGCGGGGCGGGGGCGTCGGCGATGCTGCTGACCAACCTCACGACCAACCTGGTGGTGGCGCAGTTCTTCCTCGACCTGCTCGGCGCGGTCGGCGGGGCCGGGACCTACCTGCTGCTGCTCGGCGTCACCGCGGCGGCGTGGCTGTTCGTGTTCCTCCTGGCCCCGGAGACCAAGGGGCGTTCCCTGGACGAGGTCCAGGCCCACTGGGAAGGTGCGGCCGGTGCCGCGGCGCGGTGACCGGGACGCGGTGGAGGTCGAGGCCCTCCACGACGGCCGCGACCTGTTCGTCGGCGGGGTCCTGGAGCGGGTGGACGCCTCGACGTGGGCGCTGCCGCCGGTGACGCTCGGCCGGGCCGACGTGCGCCGGGTCCGGGAGGCGACCGGGGCGGTGGCCGGCGCGTTCGGGGTGCGCGGGCCGGTGCACGTGCGGTTCGCGTTGGTGGCGGGCGTGCCGCGGGTGGTGGAGACGGTTGTCGGGGTGGGGCGCGGGGTGCCGTTCGTGTGCGCGGTGACCGGGGTGCCGCTGGTGCGGGCCGCCGCGCGGGTGGCGCTCGGGGCCGGCATCGCGTCGCTGCGCGCCGAGGGGGTGCTGCTTTGCGACGGGGACGGCGTGCCGGTGGCACCCGTGGCGGTGCGGGTGGCGGGCGGTGGTGGAGGTGTCGGGGTGGGGGCGTCGTTCGGTGAGGCTTTCGCGCGGGCGCGGGCGGTCTGCGACCCGTTGCCGACCGGCGGGAGGGTGTTCGTGGCGGTGGCCGACCGGGACCGGCGGGCGGTGGTATTCCCGGTGAAGGCGTTGGCGGACCTGGGGTTCGAGGTGGTCGCGCCCGCGCCGACGGCCGAGTTGCTGCGGCGCGGCGGGGTGCCTGCCGCGGTCGGCGGTCCGGACGGGGCGGACCTCGTCGTGGACACCCGGGACGGGGCGCGGGCGGGTGTCACCACGGTCCGGGGGCTGGCCGCCGCGGTGCTGGGGATCGAGGCCGTGGTCCGGGGTGGGCTCGCCGTCACCGCCGCCCGGTCGGTTCGGCGTCCAACTCGGTGAGCCGGGTGGTCAGGCCGTCCCGCACCGTGCGCGCGGCCGTGCGCCGGACCATGATCAACCGGCCGATCGCCAGCACGCCGTAGAGCGCGGACAGCACCAGGAACACCGTGCGGTTGGCGTCGGCGGACAGGGTGATGCTCGCGACGAACTGGATGGCGAACAGCACCAGCAGGGCGGTCGCCCCGAGCGCGGTCACGCCCAGGTCGATCAGCACGGCCACCGCGAACAGCGACTGCGCGGCCGTGATCAGCAACTCCAGGCGCTGGTTGTCGTCCAGCGGGAGGCCGTGGGTGGTGCCGGAGGACAGCGCGAACACGATCGGGATGGTGCCGACGAGCAGCGTCCACTGGTTGACCTTGCTCGACAGCAGGGTGCCGAGCGACTCGGCCGCCTTCAGCCGCGCGGCGAACAGGCAGGCGACCACCAGTTCGGGTGACTCGCTGGCGATCGGCGCGACCCACTGCACCAGCAGGAACTCGTCCACGCCCAGGGAGTGGCCGGTGGCGACCAGGCTCTCGGCGAAGTGCTCGGCGGTGGCCAGGATGACCAGCCCGGCCGTGCCGAACAGCACCGCGACCAGCGTCCGCCGCCGGGTCTTGGGCCGGCCGCCCACCCACGCGGCGACACCGGTCAGCTCGGGTTCCTCGCGCGGGGCCTTGGCCAGCCGCCACACGTACGCGGCGAAGATCCCGACGAACACGACGGCGTCCACCAGCGACAACGACGACCGCAGCGGGAGCGTGAGCGAGTACAGGGTGGCCAGCCCGAGGAACACGACGTCCACGGCCATCACCGGTTTGAGCGCCACCCGTCCGGGCTCGGTCGTGGCGGTCCGCTTCCGCGCCCGCACCGCCGCGACCGTCGCCACCAACACCACCAACGGCCACCCGAACCCGACCAGGATCCGGTTGGCGCCGGTCATGTTGGCCAGGGCCAGCGAACACGGGTTCACACCGCCGTGCTCACAACTCCCCTGTTCGGCGTACTGCTGCCCGGCGCGGAAGGTGAAGACGAGGTCCACGGCGTACTCGGGCAGCACCGCGAGCACCGCCAGCAACGCGATCGCCAGCCCGGCGCTGAGATCGACCTGCGCCGCCTCCGCCGCCCACGTGAGCAGGAACGCGGAGGCGACGATCCCCAACCCGAACACGACCACGGCCACCGGCGCGCCGAGCCCGGGATGCGGCCACCCCAGGTAGTCGGCCGCGCCGAGGTAGGCGCCGGGGGCGGCGGCGGCGCCGACGAGCGCGAGCCGGCCCCGGATCGGACCATCTCCCATGCGCACGGGGTTCCCCGCGACCGCGCCGGGCAGTCGTCCTCCCGGATCAACCGACCGTGGACAGGGCCCAGAAGTCGGCGTACCGGCCGCCCCGGCCCACCAACTCGTCGTGCGTCCCCTCCTCGACCACCCGGCCGCCGTCGAGGAACACGATCCGGTCCGCCCGCCGCACGGTGCGCAGGCGGTGGGCGACCACGACCACCGTCCGGCCCGCCGCCAGGCGTTCGACGCCCTCGTGCACGGCCGCCTCGTTGACCGGGTCCAGCGCCGAGGTCACCTCGTCGAGCAGGACGATCGGCGCGTCCTTCAGCAACGCGCGGGCGATGGACACGCGTTGGCGTTCGCCGCCGGACAGCAGCGCGCCGCCCTCGCCGACGTTCGCCGACCACCCGCCGGGCAACCGGTCCACCACCTCGTCCAGCCGGGCCGCCTTCGCCGCCGCGCGGACCTCCGCCTCGGTGGCGTCGGGACGGCCCAGCCGGACGTTGTCCTCGATGGTGCCGTCGAACAGGTAGACGTCCTGGAAGACGATCGCGACCTTGCCCATCAGCACCTCCGGGTCGATCGCCCGCACGTCCACCCCGCCCACGCGCACCGCCCCCGCGGCCACGTCGTGGAACCGAGCCAGCAGGTGCAGCAGCGTGCTCTTGCCCGCCCCGGACGGGCCGACGACCGCCAGCCGCCCGCCCTCCGGCACCGACAACGACAGCCCCTCGACCACCGTCCGCTCGCCGTGGCGGAAGGTGACGTCCTCGAAAGCGATGTCGTGGCGGCGCGGCACCACCGGTCGCGGCGCGGTGGGCAGCGGTCGGGTGCTGAACACCTCGTCCAGCCTGCCCAGCTCGGCGAACGCCGCCCGCAGCGCCCCGCCGACCTCCGACAGCGCCAGCAACGGGTCCGCGCACCGGGCCGCCAGCACGAGCGTCGCCAGCAGCTCCGCCGCCCCGATCCGCCCGCCCAACGCGAGGTACGCGCCCAGCGCCGCCAAGCCGGTGAACACCGCCTGGACGGTCAGCGCCGACCCGATCACCCCGGGCAGCGCCGCCAGCGCCGACCGGCGGGACGCCGCGTCCAGGCCGCGCAGCGAGTCGTCCAGCAGGCGGAACCGCTCACCGGTCCGGCCACCGGCCCGCAGCACCGGCTGGGCCTGGAGGTACTCCACGACCCGCGCGGCGGCGGCGTGGTCGCGGGCCGCGCGTTCGGCGTCGGCGGCGACGCCGCGCCGCGCCGTCCACACCTGGACCGCGGCCACCACCGGCACGGCGGCCAGCGCCGCGAGCCCCAGCCGCCAGTCCACCACCAGCATCACGCCCACGACCGTCAACGGCGTCACGCAGGCGGAGACGAACGGCGCGAGGAAGTGCGCCGACACGCTCATCGCCTGCAACACGCCCCGCCCGGCCAGCACGGACACCTCACCGACCCGCCCCGGCGTGTACCAGCCGATGGGCAGCCGGGCCAGGTGGTCGCCCAACCTGCGGTAGACGGCGTGCAGGACGGAGGTCCCGACCCGGAACCCGGCGAGGTCGCTGAGGTAGCGCAGCACCGCGTACCCCGCGACCGCGGCGGCGAACCCGAGCAGCCACGGCCGCGCGTCCCCGCCGCCCAACAGCGCCCGCAGCACCGGGAACAGCAACCCGTACGACAGGCCCTCGACCACGGCGGTCGCGGTCATCAGCGCCACCGTGCGGCGCATCGGTCCGGCGTACTCGTGCCCGAGCACCCGCAGCAACACCCTGATCATCGCTCTCCCCCCGCGGCCCGCTGCGCGTGCCAGAACTCCGCGAACTTCCCGTCCCGCGCCACCAGCTCCCGCGGCGTGCCGCGCTCGACCACCGACCCGTCCTCCAGCACCACCACGGTGTCCGCGTCGGCGACGGTCTCCAGCCGGTGGGCGATGACCAGCACCGTCTTCTCGCCCCGCAGGTCGGCCAGCGTCCGGCGCACGGCCCGCTCGGTGCGCGGGTCGGCGAACGCGGTGGCCTCGTCGAGCACCAGGACCGGCGCGTCGGCGAGCAGGGCGCGGGCCAGCGCGAGGCGTTGCGCCTCGCCGCCGGACAGGCCCGCGTCCTCGCCGATCACCGAGTCGTAGCCGCGCGGCAGGTCCGCCACCCGGTCGTGGATGCCGGCCCGGCGGGCGGCGCGGACCACGGCCTCGCGGTCGGCGTGCGGCACGGCCAGCGCGATGTTGTCCGCGATCGACGCGCGCAGGAGCTGGACGTCCTGGAACACGAACGACACCAGGCGGTTGCGGTCGGCGTCGGCCAGGTCGCGCAGGTCCACCCCGCCGAGGGTGACCGCGCCGCCGGTCGGGTCGAAGAACCGCGGCAGCAGCCGGACCAGCGTGGACTTGCCACTGCCCGACGGCCCGACCAGCGCGGTGACCGTGCCCGGTTCCAGCACCAGGTCGATCCCGCGCAGCACCTCGCGCCCGTCGTCGTAGCCGAACCGGACCCCGCGCAGCTCCACCCGGTGGCCCCGCGGCGAGACCGGGTTGGCCGGTTCGGGCAGCGGCGGCACGGCCAGCACGTCCCGGATGCGCCCGACCGCCCGGTGCGCGGCCTGCAGGTCGTCGAACCCGTGCCCGAGGGCGGCGACGGGCGCGGTCAGCCCGAGCCCGAGCAGCAGGAACGGCAGCAGGTCGGCCGGGGCGAGGCCGCCGTCGCCGACCCGCACCGCGCCGCCGGTCAGCACCACCAGCAGCACGAACGGCGGCGACAGCGCCAACTGCATGCCCGCGGCGATCGGCGACACCCCGCGCACCCAGCGGCTGAACGTGGTGACGAACTCGTCCGCGGCGGTCCGGAACCGGCGGTGCGCCCGCCCGGCCCCGCCGAACGCCTTGACCACCGCGATGCCGCGCACGAACTCCACGACCGAGTCGGAGATCCGGCCCATCGCGCCGTCGAACTCGGCCTGCTCGCGCTGCCGGGCCGGGGTCATCATCAGCGGCACCAGCGCGATCGCCAGCAGCACCGGACCGAGGGTGACCAGCGTCAGCCGCCAGTCCACGGTGAACAGGTAGACCAGCGACACCAGCGGCACCACGAACGCCGACACCAGGTCGCCGGGCGTGTGGGCGATGAACGGGTGCACGGCGCTCACGTCGTCGCCCACGACCTTGGCCAGCTCGCCGGTGCGCCGCCCGGAGAGCCACCCGACGGGCACCCGGCCCAGCCGGTCGGCCAATCGGCGGCGGAACGAGAGCTGGACGCGGCCGTCGAGCAGGTGCCCGGCGCCGGCGGAGGCGGCGGTGAACACCAGCCGCACGAACAACCCGACCGCGCCCGCGACGACCGCGAACCACACCCCGTCGGGGTCGGGCGGGCCGGGCCGCAGCAGCAGCCGCCCCAGCTCGACCACCGCGAGCAGCGGCGCCAACCCGGCGACGGCCCCGATCACCTGGAAGAGCGCGACCAGGCTGAACGTGCCCGCGAACGGCCGCAGCAACGCGCCCAGACCCGGCCGGTCCACCGGGTGCGCGGTGCTCATCGGGCGGCCAGCCCGCGACGCAGGGCCGCGCCCAGCTCGGCGATCTGGCGCTGGGACACCTCGGCCGACAGGATCGCCTGCGACCCGTGGAACGTCCCCGGCCACTGGTGCAGCTCGACCGACACGCCCGCTTCCAGCAACCGGACCGCGTAGGCGATGTCCTCGTCGCGGTTGGGGCAGAACTCCGCCGACGCGATGTACGCGGGCGGCAGGCCGGACAGGTCCGCCGCCCGTGCCGGGGCCGCGTACGGCGTGGCCGGCGCGCCGCCCAGGTAGTGCCGCCACGCGGCGGCGACCTTGGAGCGGTCCATCCACGGCGTGGCGGTGAAGTTGCGCGCCGACCACGACTCCTGCCGGTCGTCCAGGCCGGGCTGGTTGAGCAGCTGGAAGCAGATCCGCGGGCCGCCCTCGTCGCGGGCCCGCAACGCCACGGCCGCCGCGAGCCCGCCGCCGGCGCTGTGCCCGCCGACCGCGATCCGCGCCGGGTCCACGCCCAGGTCCGCGGCGTGCTCGACCACCCAGTGCAGCACGGCCCACACGTCGTCCAGGGCGGCGGGGAACGGGTTCTCCGGCGCCAGCCGGTACCCGACCGACACGACCACCGCCCCCGACTGCTGCGCGATCCGCGCGGCCCACGGGTGCTCGGTGTCCACGTCGCCCATGACCCAGCCGCCGCCGTGCAGCCACACGACCGCGCCCTGGGCCAGGCGGGGGCGGTAGACGCGCACCGGCACGTCCGGGTCGGCGGGCACGGCGCGGTCCTCGACCTCCATGTCCGCGAGGTCCGGCGCGGCGACCGAGGTGGCCAACCCGGCGAACTTCGCCCGCCCGGCGACCGGGTCGGCCGGGTCGGTGCGCGGGAACAGCGGGACGAAGGCTTCCAACTCGGGATCCATGCCGTCCATCCTCACGACGGACGCGCGGATGATCATCCGCCACCCGTCGCGCGTGCGGCCGTGATCACGCACCGTTCGGTGCGCCTATCCTGGCGGCATGGAGGCCCTGGCTCAGCGGTTGTCGCAATTGGACACGCACGTGGAGGGCGCTCTGCGGGTGGTGATGTTCTACGACACCCTCATGCGCCGCCGGGTTGACCTGCCGGCGTTGGCGCGCGCGTCGGCCAACCTCGCCGAGTGCGTGACCGGTTTCCGCCTGCACGGCACCGGCGCCACCACCCGGTTCGCCCCCGACGGCACCCCGGCGACCACCCCGGCGGCCCCGGCGTCCTCGACCGCCCCCGTCACGCTGGACGGGGAGGAGATCGGCACGGTGTGGCTGGAACGGGCCGGCCCACCCAGCCCGTTGGACGACGTGGTGCTGGACCGGCTGGCGATCGCCGCGGCGGCGGTGGTCGAGCGCTACGGCCCGGCGCGCACCACCATGGCCGACCCCGCGCTGGTGGAGCTGGTGATCAGCCCGGACACCGACGAGCCGGCCCGCGACCGGGCCCTGCGGCTGCTCGGCTTCCCGGCCGACGCGCCGGTCCGGGTCGCCGCCGTCCGCTCCCCCGAGCCGCTGGACCGGATCGCCGCCCGCCTGTGCCCGACCCGTCCGGTGAAGGCCGCGCCGGTCGGCGGGGTCGGCGCGATCCTCGCGACCACGCTGGACCCGGCCGGGTTCCCGCCGGGCGTCCGCGCCGGGCTGGGGGCCACGACGTGCCCGGCGACCTCCTGGCACCAGGCCCGGACCGCCCTGCGCTTCACCACCGCCCGGCAGCCGGTCGTCCACCACGACGACCTGGGCGCGCTGGCCCTGTTGACCCGCATCCCGCCCGACGCCGTCCGCGCCAACCCCGACGTGACGAGGTTGGCCGACCTGACCGACGACGACCTGGCGACCCTGGACGCCTACTGCACCACCGCGTCACTGCGCCGTGCCGCGGACCTGCTGCACCTGCACCACACCAGCGTGGCCCGGCGCGTGGAGCAGATCGGCCGGACCTTCGGCGCGGACCTGACCACGCCGACCGGTCTGACCCGCGCCCGGCTGGCCTTGGCCCTTCGCCGCCTGCTGGACGAGTAGAAAGTATCGTCAAGGAACGCACGAGCGGGGACGTGGACGGAGTCGCGGATGGACGTCGGCCGGAGGTCGGAGATGCGGCTGCGCGTCCTGGAGGCGATCACCGACAGCGCGTTGCGGGAACTGGACCTGGACAAGCTGTTCGACGTGCTGCTGGCCAAGGTCCGCGAACTGCTCGCCGTGGACACCGTCACCGCGCTGCTGACCGACCCCGGCGGCTCGCACCTGGTCGCGCGGGCCACCGTCGGCCTGGAGGAAGAGGTCTTCCAAGGGGTCCGGGTGTCGGTCGGGATGGGGTTCGCCGGGCGCGTGGCCCAGCTGCGCGAACCGGTGCAGATCTCGAAGGTGGACGAGTCCACCGTGGTCAACCCGCTGCTGTGGAAGCGGGGGCTGCAGGTCCTGCTCGGCGTGCCGATGATCGCCGAGGACCACCTGGTCGGGGTCCTGCACATCGGCAGCACCACCGACCGGCTGTTCACCGAGGACGAGGTGGACCTGCTCCAACTGGTCGCCGACCGGCTCGCGGTCGGGGTGTACGCGCACCGGTCGCGCTCGGAGCAGGCCGCCGCCGCCGTGCTCCAGGACAGCCTGCTGCCCACCCGCCTGCCGGCGACCGAGGGCTGGGGCATGGCGGCGCGGTACGTGCCCGGCGCGGACAGCGGGGTCGGCGGCGACTGGTACGACGTGTTCCAACTGCCCGGCGGGCGGACCGGCCTGGTCATCGGGGACGTGGTCGGCAGCGGCCTGCCCGCCGCGATCGTGATGGGCCGGCTGCGCAGCGCCTTGCGCGCCTACGCCCTGGAGTTCGAGGACCCGGCGCAGGTGCTCGGCCGCCTGGACCGCAAGGCCGCCCACTTCGAGCACCACAGCATGGCCACGGTCGGCTACGCGGTGATCCACACCGAGACCGGCCGGATGGACCTGTCCCTGGCCGGCCACCTGCCGCCGGCGCTGGCCGTGCCGGGCGAACAGCCGCGCTTCCTCGACGCCCCGGTGGACCCGCCGATCGGCTACCACCTGGCCGTGACCGGCCGCCACACCACCAGCGTCGAACTGCCGGCCGGCGCGCTGGTCGCCCTCTACACCGACGGCCTGGTGGAACGCCGCGACACCGACCTGGACACCCGCCTGGAACTGCTGCGCCAGTCCGTCGTCCCGACCGCGCCGGAACTGGCGTGCGCCCGCATCATGGCCAACCTGGTGGGCGACCACCCGGCCACCGACGACATCGCCCTGCTGACCGTCCGCCACACCCCGCCCCAGCCACCCGGCGCGGCGGCGGGCGGCCTGCTGTAACGGATTCGCCGACCGTGCTGGGACAGGCCCAAGGCGGCGGGCCGGGGCGGTGGCTTCGCGGCGTGCGGCAGATCCGGCCCCGACACCACGACCCGCTCGACCCCGGCGCGCGGACCCGCCCCCTGGTCCGCCTCCGCTAACGCGCCCCCAGCGGGGCGAAGGCCGGGCGGTCGCCGGTGACCGTGGTGTAGACGCGGGTGGTCTTCTCCGCCACGCAGGTGGGGCTGTAGCAGGTTCGGGCGCGGTCCGCGCCGGCTGTGCCGTAGGCGTCGCGCAGCGCCGGGCTGCCCAGCAGGCGGCGCAGCGTGCGGACCAGGGTGGGGCGGTCGTCGCCCGGCACGACCACGCCGGTCACGCCGTCCACCACCAGGTCCGCCGCCGTGCTCGCGGCCGGGGCCACGACCGGCACGCCGCACGCCATCGCCTCCAGCACGCCCGGGCCCGCGGCGGTGCCGACCAGCAGGTCCGCCGAGCGCAGCAGGCGGGGCAGGGCCTGCTCCGGCAGGTCGGTGGCCAGGCGGACCCGGGAGCGCACGCCGTGGTCGTGGGCGAGCGTGGCGAGCCGGTGCACCTCCGCGCCGGCGCCCGGGGCACGGCCGCCGACCACCACCAGCTCGGCGTCGGGCACCGCGGACAGCGCGCCGATCACCTCGTCCAGGCCCGACGTCGGACCGAGGCGGCCGACCGAGACCAGGCGGTGCCGAAGGCGGCGGGTGTCGCGAGGGCCGTCGGGGGTGAAGCGGTCCACGTCGACCATGTCGGGGATGCTGGTCAGGTTCGGTCGGGGCACGCCCATGCGCAGCAGGTCCCCCGGGTCCACGCGGCCGTGGGCCAGCACGTGCGCCGCCTGCCGGACCACCATGCGTTCGAACGCCACCCGCTTGGGGTGCACGGCCACCCCGGTGCGCCGCAGCCGGACGCCCAGGTCGTGGCAGCTCTGCACCACCGGGACGGCCCGCCCGCGCACCGCCAGCAGGGCCGCGACCCCCGACGTCCACTCGTGGGCGTGCACCACGTCCGGCGGGTCCTCCGACCAGTGCCGCTCCAGCACGCGGACGCACTCGTCCAGGTCGGTCGGCGTCCGCACGCACCCGGGGCGCGACGGCGCGTCCGAGTGGACCACGACCCGGTGGCCCAGGCGGGACAGGCCTTCGGTCAGAGCAGCCGACTGGCCCGTCAAGCCGGTCCGCAGGGCCACGACAGCGATGCGCACGGTGTTCCACCCCGGTCTCGCTTCGGCGACCGCGGGCGGCGGGACGGCGGGACGGCGGTGGTCGGCAGGAGGAGGACACCCTGCGGCGAACCGTCCGCGACGCTCGGCCCCCGGCCGTCCGCGGTCGTTCGACAGGCTGTCTGTTCAACCCTTGGTCACCGACCGTACCCAGGCCCGGGCGGGTCCGCCACTCAGAGTGTCCGCACCGGACGACGTGGTTGGAGCGCCGCGCACGGGTAACCACGTGGCGTACGCGCGAACGCCCGCCGAACCACGGACGGAAGGCGACTCATGGCCGACGACATCCCACCCGGGACCGGGCCGCTGCGCACCGACGGCGCCGACCTGGCGACCCACCTGACCTCCATCGCCCGGCTCCTGCAACGACAGGGCGGCGAGCAGGACACGATGGACGCCATCGTGCGCGCGGCCGTGGGCACCGTCCCGGGCGCCGAGCACGCCGGGATCATGACGGTGCTGGGCCGACGGGAGGTGCGGACCGTCGCCGCGACCGGCGAACTGCCCCACGACGTCGACCAGGTCCAGTACGACACCGGGCAGGGCCCGTGCCTGGCGGCCCTCTACCAGGAGAAGGTCGTCTCGGTGCCCGACCTGGCCCACGAGCCCCGGTGGCCCGCGTTCGCGACGCGGGCGGCGCGCCTGGACGTGGGGTCCATGCTGTCGTTCCAGCTGTTCGTCCAGGACGACGACCTCGGCGCGCTCAACCTCTACGCCGCGCGCGACCACGCGTTCGACGACGAGTCCGAGCACGTCGGCAGCCTGTTCGCCGGCCACTCGGCCATCGCCCTGGCCACCGCCCAGCAACGCGAGCACCTGGGCGAGGCGGTGCGCACCCGCGACCTGATTGGGCAGGCCAAGGGCATCCTGATGGAGCGGCACAAGCTCACCGCCGACCAGGCGTTCGCCGTGCTCGCGCGGGCCAGCCAGCTCACCAACTCCAAGCTGCGGGACATCGCCGAGCAGCTCACCCGGACCGGTGAACTCCCGACCCGACCGGGTGAGGACCGCTGATCACCTCCGCCACGGTTGAGGAAGCGATCTCGGGGGTAAGCCGGTGGGGTACAGCGGAGGCGGAGGGAGTGGTGCGGCAGATGTTCCCCGACGTCCCGACCACCGGCCCCGCCCCCGGCCGACGAGCGGGCCGCAGGCGGCCCGCGGTCCTCGCCGACCGTGCCGAACGGTGATCGCACCATGAACGAAGACCACGCCGCTCACGGGCGACCCCCGGACCACGCCGCCGACCGCGCCGCCGAACAGCAACGCAGCCTCGTCCAGGCGTGGCAGCGCGCCGAGTTGTCCACCGAGGAGCTGTGGCTGCGGTACTTCGGGCTGGGCGGCGAGGCCGGTTTCCTCGACGTGGACGCCTACGTGCACGGCCTGGGCGGCCTGGCCCCGCTGGAGCGCGACGTGCTCGCCCACGCGGTCAACGAGCGCCTGGACGAGCTGGCCTGGTCCCACCGCGCCGGCTACAGCCGCCCCTACCGCGACAGCACACCGCGCAGCGAGCCCTTCGCCGCCCTGGTCAGGCTGCTGGAGGGCGGCGAACTGGCCCCGCCGGACCGGCTGCCCGCCGTCGCGGGGGCCGCCGCCAAGGCCCTCGGCGTGACCATCACCGTCCACCTGGTCGACTACGAGCAGCGCCTGCTGCGCCCGATGGCCTTCCCGGGCGGGCCGACCGGCCCCGCCGAGGCGCTGGAGGTGGACACCACCCTGGCCGGCCGCGCTTACCAGCAAGTGCGGATCTTCCCTGCGGAGGGGCCGGGCGCGCCCCGGCTGTGGGTGCCGCTGGTGGACGGCGCGGAGCGGCTGGGCGTGCTGGAGGTCGAGGTCGACGACGTGGCGGACCTGCACGACCCGGGCCTGCGCACCCAGTGCCGGTGGCTGTCGATGCTGCTGGGCCACCTGGTCACCCTGCTGTCCCAGTACGGCGACGGCGTGGACCGCACGCGGCGGCCCGAGAAGCGCACGGTCGACGCCGAACTGATCTGGTCCCTGCTGCCGCCGCTGACCGCGGGCGTGGACAGCTTCGTCGTCTCCGGCGTGCTGGAGCCCCGGCACAGCGTGAGCGGCGACGCGTTCGACTACGCCCTGTCCGAGACCACCGCCACCCTGGTCGTGCTCGACGCCGACGGCCGGGACGTGCGCAGCGGCCTGGTCGCCGCCGCCGCCCTGTCCGCGCACCGCAGCGCCCGCCACGCGGGCCTGGGGCTGGTCGAGCAGGCGCGCGCGATGGACGAGACGCTGCGCCGCCAGTTCGACGGCGACGTCTCGGCCACCGCCGTCCTGGCCGAGCTGGACCTGGTCACCGGTCGGCTGAGCTACCTCAACGCGGGCCACCCCCGCCCCCTGCTGCTGCGCGGCGGGCAGGGTGGCCTCCCGCTGGCCGGGGGCGGTTGCCGCCCGCTCGGGCGCGGGCTGGACGAGGTGACCGTGGGCGAGGAGGTGCTGCAACCCGACGACTGGCTGGTGCTCTACACCGACGGCGTCACCGGGGCGAGCGACGCCGGCGGCGCCCCGTTCGGCGAGCCGCGCCTGGTGGACTTCCTGCGCCGCGAGGCCGCCGCCGGCAACCCGCCCCCGGAGACCGCCCGCCGGCTGGTCAAGGCCGTGCTGGCGCACCAGGGCGGCGCGCTGCGCGACGACGCGACCGTCCTGCTCGCCCGCTGGGCCCACCCGGACCGCATCCTCCCGTGATCGTCCACAGTGGACCTGCCGGTCACCGGGTCGGGTCCGCCGCCGACGAGTCCGTTTCGGGCGGACGGGGTGGGGAACCTTCCGTCCATGTGGCTGTGGAGACCGCCTGGGGTGTACCGCCCGCAGGAGGACACGTGGCTGGCGGCGGAGGCCCTTTCCGTCGCCGGCGTGCCCGAGGGGGCACGGGTGCTGGACGTCTGCACCGGCACCGGGGTGCTGGGCGTCCTGGCAGGACTCGCGGGGGCGGCCGAGGTGACGGCCGTGGACCGCAGCAGGCGGGCGGTGCTCGCGGCGTGGTGCAACGCGCGGGTCCGCGGCGTGCCGATCCGCGTGCGGCGCGGCGACTTCGGCGACCTGGTGGGCGCCGGCACGTACGACGTGGTGCTGGCCAACCCGCCCTACGTCCCCGCGCCGCGGACGCCCGAGCGCGGCCGGGCGATCGCCTGGGACGCCGGGCCGGACGGGCGGTCGGTGCTGGACCGGCTGTGCGCGGTGCTGCCGTTGTTGCTGGCGGACAAGGGGATGGCGTTCATCGTCCACTCCGCACTGGCCGATGAGGACCGGACGCTGCACCAGTTGCGCGGCGGCGGGCTGAAGGCGGCGGTGGTGGCGCGGCGGGTGGTCCCGTTCGGGCCGGTGCTGCGCGGGCGGGCGGAGTGGTTGCGCGCCAACGGTTTCGTCGAACCCGGGCGGGACCAGGAGGAACTCGTGGTGGTGCGGGCGGACGCGGCGTGAGAGCGCCGGGTCCGCACCGCGCGGACCCGGCCCCGCACCACGTCACCCGGCCCCGCACCACGTCCACCCGGCCCCGCACCCTCACCCGGGCCGGACCACGTCACAGGGGGCGCAGCAGCGAGCTGTGCCCGGCGTCCCACGCGCCCAGCAGGTGGTCGGCCAGGCGCTGCTCCAGCAGCTCGGTGGCCCGGATGCCGAACACGACCGACCCGGCCAGCGCCGGTTCCCGCGCCACCAGGTCGCCCACCACGTCGTGCCGCATCACCTGCTCGTGCACCGCGTCGGCCTCGATGTGCTCGGTGAAGAACTCGACGCAGTCGGGGTGGGCGTTCATCCGGGTCAGCGCCTTGGCCAGGCGGGCGGCGCTGGGCGCGGTGGTGATCTCGGCGGCGGCGAAGTGGCCCACCAGCGCACCGCGCAGCCCCTGGTGCAGGCCGCACAACGACATCAGGTTGACCGCGGCCAGCATCGGCGCGGGGACGTGCTCCAGGTAGTGCAGGTAGCCGGTGGCCAGGCCCGCGCCGGCGAGCAGCCGGGCGTAGAGCTGGGAGTGCATCCGGTCGCCGCGCCCGCCGCCGAACTCGTCGAACTCCACGGCCACCAGGGCCGCTTTGGCCTTGCCGGACAGGCGCGGGATCACCCACGCGTGCGGGTCGGCCTCCTTGAGGTGGTAGACCGACCGGTGCACGAGGTACTCGCGCATGTGCCACCACTCGCCGCGGTCGCGCAGGAAGTGGCTGACGCCCGCGCCGTCCACCGGTTCCACCAGCAGGTCGTCCAAGGCGTCGGCGAGGTCCACCCGGTCGGCCAGGTCGGCCTCCAGCGCGGCGCGGAACACCCGTTCCAGCTCGGCGCGCAGCCGCAGCAGCTCCGGCTCCCACTCCCGCTCGGGCGAGACGTCCCGCCAGCCCCGGTAGTGCAGCTCGTAGAGGACGTGCAGGGCGAGGTGCAGGTCCTCGCCGTACGGGTCGGCGGCGGCGGCCCGCTCCAGCGGCAGGTCGGCGGCCGGCGGGTCGGCGCGCAACGCCTCCACCACCGCGGCGGACACCTCCCCGCGCGGGGTCGGGAGGACGGGGATCTCCAAGGCCAGGGTCACGACGGCGGGTTACCCGCCTGCGCGCCGGCGATGCACGCCCGCGCGAGGGCGTCCACCACAGCGACCGGTCCCCCGGCCGCCGCCCGCCGCTGCAACCGCGCGCCGCCGTCCTCCCGCGGCACGTCGGGCAGCCCGACGTGCCGGACCAGGGCGGTGACCAGGTCGGTCGCCGGGACCCGCACCCCGCGCCGGGGATCGACGCCCGGACCGTCCAGGCCGTACCGGGCGGCCGTCCACACGGCGGCGGCCAGCACCTGGTCGTCCAGCACCGGACCCTCCCGGCCCGCCGCCAGGTCGGCCAGCGCCCGGTCCACCAGCGCCCGGGTCAGCACGGCCTGCGCCACGGCCCCCGCGACGGACGCGGCGGTGTCGGCCGCCCGCACCTCCACGGTCGGGTACTTGGTGGACAGGCGCGCCAGCCAGAAGCTCATGCCGGCGTCCACCACCACCCCGCAGTCCACCAGCCGCGCCACGGCGGCGTCGTACTCGTCGGCCGACGCGAACCGCGGCGGCACGCCCGAGCCGGGGAACCGGGACTGCTCGACCATGCGCCAGCTGCCGAACCCGGTGTCCCGGCCGTGCGCGAACGGCGAGTTCACCGACAGGGCCAGCAGCGTCGGCAGCCACGGGCGCAGGTGGTTCACCACGGCCACGGCGGTGTCCCGGTCCGGCACGCCGACGTGCACGTGGCAGCCGCAGCACTGGTAGTCGGCGACCTGGCCGCCGTAGAGGTCGGTGATCCGCCGGAACCGCTCCTGGTCGCGGCGCGGCGGCGGGGTCGCCCCGAGCACCGGCGCGCCGGCGGGGACGAGCAGCACCCCCACGTCCCGGGCCGCCCGGTCGAGCGCGCGCCGGCCCTCGGCGAGCTGGTCGGCGAGCTGCCCGGCGGTGGTGCACACGCCACTGGCGAACTCGACCTGCGTGGCGTGCAGCTCGCCGTGCACCCGCCCGGCGCGCAGGCCGCCCACCCGGGCCAGCACGTCGTCCGCGCACGGCACGGGCCGCCGGGTCTCGGCGTCCACGAGGAGGAACTCCTCCTCCACACCCACGGTCGAACCGGGTCTGTCCAGCACGGGTCTCCTTCGGTCGTCCCCCGATCGGTCGATACCCCGCCCCGCCCGTGACGAACCGCGACCGCCCGAGCGGGTGGGATTGGCGGGTCACCGGCCCGGGAACCCGCCGGGTGCGCCCCGCGGCGCGGGTCCGCGGGCGGCCCGAGGCGGCGATGGCGGATGAGTTCGGCGATGAGCGTTGCGGAGCTGGTCGACGCGGTGGACCGCGCGATCCGCACCGCGTTGAGCGAGACCTGCCCACCCCACGACCCGGCCACGTGCGCGCGTGCCGCGCACCTCCGCCTGGTCGAGGCGCTGGAGTCCACCCACCGGGGTGACGAAGGCCTGCCGGGAGCGGCCCAGGCGTGCGTGGACGCCGCGTGCGAGCACCTCCGGTACGGCGAACTGCTGGAGGCGCGCATCCTGCTGACCGCCGCGCTGGGCCAACTGGCCCCGGCCCGGACCCCGGCGGACGGCGCAGCGGCTTCAACCCGGCGGCGGCGGGGTAACCGTCCGGCATGACCGAACCCGGCGACGCGCCGCTGAACCCGGACCCGCCCCCGTCCCCGGGCACCCCGCGCCTGGAGGACCTGGACGTCGAGGTGCCGGCGGTGACCCGCGAGACACCGACCACCCAGGACACCGCCGAGGAGGCCGGGACCGTCGAGCCGCCCGACTGAGCCGGTCAGGGGCGGAGCGGGCGACGCTCCGCCCCTGACGCCGAAGCGCGGGAAGCCGGTGCGGCCGTCAGCTACCGGAGGACGCGCCGTCGCGCAGCCACGCCGGCGTGTGCTCCTCCGCGCGCGGGAACAGTTCCAGCTCGCGGGCGTAGGCCTCGGCCGGCGGCGGGGTGCCGAAATCGGGCAGGTCGGTGCGGTTGTAGTCCACCGAGTACTGGTCCGGGTAGTCGAGGCGGAGGGTCGCCTGGAACCACGTGCCGCGGTCCGGGCGGGCCATGCCGGCGCGCAGCGCGGCGAACCGCTCCTTCACGTCGTCGTCCGGCGGGACCCACCCGTACAGGCCGCCGTTCTCCATGCGCAGCAGGCCGGAGAACGCGACGTACTCGCCCACCGCCGCGTACACGAGCTGGAGGTGGCTCCACCCCGCGGGCAGGTCGAACACCAGCCGTTCGGTGATCCCGGCCAGGACCTCGCCCTGCGCTTCGAGGCTGAGTGGTTCGGTCATGCGCGTCAGTATCCCTCACTCGTGTCGGACAGCCGCGCCCGCAGCCACTCGGGGACGTGCTCCGGGTCGCGCGGGTAGGTGGCCTGGTCGTTCGCCCACGCCTCGACCGGGAGGTCCGGCGACCAGCGCGGGTCGCGGTCGAAGTTGAACAGCACCCGGTACTCCTGCGGCGGGTCCAGCGTGTAGCGCAGGGAGAACCACGTGCCGGCGCCCGGCTCGTACATCAGGTCGCGCAGCTCGCGCAGCGCGGGCTCCACCGTCGGCGGCAGGTCCACCGCCACGGCCTGGCCGCCCGGTCGCAGCACCGTCAGCGTCGAGTGTCCGTAGTGGACGTTGCCCCAGTACTTCAGGTCGATGCGGTGCCAGCCCGCCGGGGCCGCCGCGACCAGGTCGAGCCCGACCCGGTGCAGCAGCCGTTCGCCTTCCTCACGGGGTTCCCGCCGGTGGCGGGGTGCGGAAGTTGGCGTGTCGGGCCTGTTCGGGGACATTGTGGAAAGACCTTCCTTCGGTGCGCACCAGGGGCGGGTTGTCCGTGGACAGCGTCCACCTCGCGTGCAGGGCGTCGGGCGTGTGCCGGTCCGGCGTCTGGCGCTCGGCCCACACGTCGAACCGGTCGACGTTCACGCCCCTCTGCTGGCCCATCTTGGTGAGGTCGTTCTCCATGGCGCGCCAGGAGTCGCTGGTCGGGCGCTCGTCCAGCTTCCAGTTGCTGTTCTCGTACGCCCACTGCGGCACGTGGTTGATCCGCTCGCCGGGACCACCGGCCTCGTAGGAGATGAGGTGGCCGCCCGCGAACCGGTACCACTTCTGCTCGTTGAGCGGCTTGGACTTCTGGTCCAGCTCGCCGGGCAGGTGGGTGGCGGGGTTGGAGTTGTGGAGCGTGCCGCCGGTCGCGATCTGACCGACGTCGGTCTGGAGCCTGCCGTCGTTGTCGATGCCGCCCTCGCCGCGCCGCGGCCCCCAGTGCGCCGGGGCGCTGGTGCCGGCGGGCGGGTAGTCGGGCCTGCCGCTGGCCGCGATGGTGTCGCCGTGCTCGTCGGTCCGGTAGAGCTGCCGGGGCTCGCGCGGGTCGAAGCCGTGGTTCTCCATGTGCTTCGGCCCCACCGCGTAGGTGGTGTTGGGGCGCGGCACGTCCAGTTGGTCGCTCCACGTCCGGCCGGTGCCCAGCTCGGGGTTGAAGCCGTGCTTCTGGTTGCCCGACCACGTGTGCACGTGCGAGAAGTTGCCGTCCCCGTCGGTGTAGAACGTGCCGTGCCAGTCGCCGTTCTTGTCGTACACGTCGTAGCGCGTGTGCCGGTCGAGCGGCCCCTTGAGCGAGAACGGCCCGTCGGTGCGGACGTCGTAGTCGCGGACCGGGTCCGCCGTCGTGTAGTGGCCGTCGGCGTTGCCCGGCGGGTCCCAGTCGACCGCGGCCGGGGCGTTGCCCGAGTCGAACCCGTCGAACCGCTGCGGCGGGTGCACCGGCGCGGGCTCCGCCGGGTCGCGCGGCGGCGGCACGGTGGCGTCGGGCTCGGGCCCGGACGGCCCGCGGGTGTGCGGCACCGGCGCTTCGTAGACGTGGTTGAAGTTGTGGCCGAGGTCGAGCCGGTACACCGCGCCCGGGACGGGCTTGTCCAGGTCGGGGTTGGTCGGCGCGACGTACGGGTCGGTGCCGAAACCCTTGTTGGGCAACGAAGTCTCGACGTGGGTGATGTTGCGGTCGGCGTCGGTGTAGAAGACGCCGCGCGGGTTGCCGTCGCTGTCGGTGACGACCATCCGCGAGTTGGGCTGGAGCGGGTCGCCGCCGTTGAAGTCGGAGACGCGGGTGCCCGGCGGGACCTCCAGCGCCACCTCGGGCAACGGGTCGCCGTTGGGTTGGCGCGGCGGGTCCCAGGTGGTCTGGTGCTGCGGGGTCCGGTCGTAGTCCGGCGAGTCGGTGACGGCCTTGACCGGCTTGGCCATGCGGTCGCGGGCGTCGTCGGCGTCGGTGTGGTTGGTGCGGTGGTGGTCTGGGGTGCCGGGGACGTAGCCGTCTTGGCTTGCTTTGGTTTTGGTGCCGTCGGGGTGGTGGGTTTCCCATTCGCCGTTGGGTGGGATTTTGGGTTGGCG